>JACZYS010000026.1:0-6969 GCA_022570975.1 Candidatus Zixiibacteriota bacterium
AAAATCGCTGCTACTCGCGAATTGTCACTTTCTGGCAGAGAAAGTGAACCAAGCCAATTCGCTGCGGATTGTCCCGAAAATCACTTCCCTCACTTTTCATTCAAAAGAAAAAGCACCTACTTATCAAGATTGTTTTCCAAGACTTATTATAGGAGATGACAACGCATTCCTAAATTTTGGAACAAAGAACTATTTTATTTAGGTAAAACTAAGAATGCCAAAGAATCTTCTCACACCTCAAGAATTAGCCGATGAGCTGGGAATCAAAATCTCCACGGTTTATCATTGGTCCCACATCGGGTTTGTTCCGACCGTGAAGCTGGGAAATCTACTAAGATTTCGCAGAAGTTCTATTGAGAGGTGGCTTGAGAAGAAAGAAAAGAAAGAGAATCAGAGAGTTGTGAAATTCTTATGAAAATAACTAAAACTCTAATTTCTCAACCGCATCTGCTAAGTGATCTGGTGCAAGATGGGCATAAATCATGGTCGTTTGGATATCAGAATGCCCCATTAAATTCTTTACTGTTGGTAGATCAACGCCTTTCATTACTAAATGGGAAGCGAATGTATGACGCAGAGAATGAATCTTTGTAACATCTGGAAATCCACACTTCTTCGTTATTGTCATAAATCGTTCTCGAAGTTTTAATTTTAATTTTTCACCATTCTTACCTGGGAATACAAACAATGAACCAATTGATTTTGATTTTAGTTCTTTAAGCAAATTTTTGATTTCTTCGTTCATAGGGATAGTCCGCTCACCAGTCTTTG
Source organism: Candidatus Zixiibacteriota bacterium (assembly GCA_022570975.1). Classification (GTDB taxonomy): domain Bacteria; phylum Zixibacteria; class MSB-5A5; order GN15; family FEB-12; genus JACZYS01. The sequence goes on from JACZYS010000026.1 coordinate 772, forward strand.
GATTCCAAAACTCTTTTGAGACTATATGTATTTTCTTTTGCTTTAGATCAACATCCTTCCAAGTAAGATGAATTAACTCACCAAGTCTCATCCCAGTATTGAGAAAAGTAAAAAAGATTGGATATAGATACTCTCCACAGCTTTGCAAAAGCAAATCCACTTCTTCTTCGGTCAAAAACCGAGGTTTCTTGGCATCAGTTACTTTTAATTTCTGGACACTTTCAGTTGGGTTTTCTTTCAAGTAATTACACTTTATAGCATAGTTAAACATGGTTCCAAGAGAGACTAATTCCATATTTACCGTATTCGTCTTAGCAAACTCTCTGTAATTGAGCGGTGTAGTTCGACGAAAGATTTTGAAATCTTCAAAAAGCTCAGAATGTAAGTCAGATAGATACGCAACATCTCTCTTACTCTCTAAATAGAAAAGGAAATTGTCTACTATGGCTTTATATCTTTTGAATGTTGAAGGAGCATGATTTACAGATGAATACTTATTGAATATTTCAAAAAACTCTTTGATGGTAATTTGATTCGGTTCAAATTTGTATTCACCTTTAGAAATTCTAACTTCAATGTCTTTCAGTTCTAAGAGCGCAACTTTTTTAGATGTACCAACTTTCTTACGATATCTTTTTCCCTTAAAAGTATAGTCAAGAAACCAAGTCGATCTCCCATTTTTTGTTTTATAGCAATAAATTCTGGCCATATAATAATTCCTTACTTGGCAGATATTAGGCAGAAATACTTCCAATGGGAATATACGAAACTACTAAGTGCTTGTAAAGTAAATAGATAGAATATGTGATGTTATTTATGGCGGAGAGGCAGGGATTCGAACCCTGGATAGAGGTTATACCCCTATAATGGATTAGCAATCCACCGCCTTCAGCCACTCGGCCACCTCTCCGTCAGAGCTTATTTACCAATTTTTTCTGATAAACTCAAGCAGAAAATAAAACAGACCAAATTCTGTTATTGACTCAGATTTTACAGTACTGATCTCTATCGGTGAAGAATTTTCTAACCATTAACTCAACAGTCAAGACCGAAGTTATAGAAACCGAGGCCAGCAGCATGAAGACAACAATAATCTGCAGATATACTGCCTCCAGAGGGTCGGCACCGGCCAATATCATACCGGTCATGGTCCCCGGCATTGCAACCAGTCCAACCGTCTTCATAAAATTCAGGAGCCAGACGACTCCGCTGAAAGCGGCGTTCTTCTGAAACTTGCTTGATGCTTCCCGCCAGTTTTTTCCCAGTGACAGCGCCGTCTCAACCGATGACCGGTTATCTCTCATGTCAGTTACTACTCTTTCAATTACCAGGGTTGTTGCCGTTAAAGAATTGCCAATAATCATTCCGCCCAGAGGGATAATAAAACGGGCCTCGGTGGTGATGACATCCAAAAGAAGCATAACAACAAGAACTGCCATTGCCCCGACCCCAATTGAAACAAAGCCTATTAAGAAAGTACCTTTTAGTTGGTCCTTTCTGTCAGCGACGGCGTGGGCGCCAACGGTGGTCATCACCAAAAACGTCAAGAAGATTAAGAAGGGTGACTGGATATCAAAAATTATTTTGAGAAGATACCCAATTGCAATAAGCTGAACAAACGTCCTCACTGTTCCAATAAGAATATCCCTTGTTGTGTCCAGTTTCTGCCAGAGATGCATTCCTAAAGCAACGCCAACAAGAACAAGCGACATGAAAACATCGTTTATATCAGGTGTGGTCATTTTGTTTGTTTTTCCGGCAGATAATTTATTTTTGTCAACAGATCGTTGTCAACAATGGTTTCAGCCGGTCCGCTAGCTGCGATTTTGCCCTCATGCATAATAAGCGTTTCGCATTTTAGTCTCAGTGCCTGTCTGGGGTCATGAGTAACGATGATAACCGTCTTTTTTCTTTCTGCAGCAAGGTTTATAATTAACTTTTCAATCGTTTCAGTCAATTTCGGGTCGAGAGCTGCTGTTGGTTCATCGAGCAAATAAATATCCGGGTCCATTGCCAGAAGTCGCCCGAATGCAACTCTGTGGCTTTCGCCGCCGGAGAGCCGAGAGACTTCCTTATCCATAAAATTTAATGGCAGATTGACTTGATTGAGAACAGAGAGTATTTCATCCTCAGTCATCTGTGAGTTGGCATAGAGAATATTATCCCGGATAGTTTTCTCAAAAAGGAAAGTGTCTTGAAATAAAAATCCAATTTTTCTTCTTATTTGTTTTGAGTCAATATTGTTTAGCGAGAGACCTTTGAGTTTTATTTCACCGTTTGTCGGGCTGTCCAGATTATTGAGAAGTCTCAAGAAAGAGGTTTTGCCGGAACCGGAGAGACCAATTATTGCATAAATCTTTTCGCTAAAAAACCGGTAAGAGATATCCTCAATGATGATCAGATCGGTTTGCTTTTCTTTAGCTGCTCTCGATAAATTTATAACTTCTAACGCTATTTCTTCAGTCAACTGTTCTCATTTTCTCCGGAGCCTTCGCCAAAATACAAATATCGTGAGATAAGGTTAACGTAGTAAGACCAGCCTTTACCGTCATGACGCTCCCTGATTCTTTCGATCGCCCCCATCTTGCTGTCTATCTCATCACAATAATATACTACAAACGCCTCAGGCATCTGTGGCACCACCGGGGTAGCGTATTCGAGCTCTCCCTGATGGGACAAAATCAGATGCCTAAGTTTTATCAGCAGTTTGTCGGGAAAGTTTTCAATTTTTTTTGCTCGCTCAGTTATCCAGTAGTCGGCAATACAAATATGCCCCACCAGTCGGCCTTCGTCGGTATAGTCAATCATGCTGTCAATTTTGTAAGTGTTAATCTTGCCGATATCATGAAAGAGTCCGGCAAATATCAAATAATCTTTGTTAAGAAAGTCATACCCGGACGAGACTCTTACCGCCAGCTCGGCTAAGTTTGCCGAGTGTTCAGAAAGACCGCCAATATATGCGTGATGCCAGAGTTTTCCGGCAGCGGCTTTCAAAAACGAATCCAAAAAAGGCTCATCTTCCCAGAAAGAATTTGCCAGTGACTTTATATATTGGTTCTCAATTTTTTCAGTCAGCGCCATGATTCTTGATTTCCGGTGTTCATAACTCTGTTTGGAATGAGGCAGGATGTCTTCAAGAGAATACTCATCATCTTTTGCCAGACGAATCTTGCTTATTGTCAGCTGTTTCTTGTCCCGGTATTCACCTACTATTGCCTTGGCTTTAACCACCATTCCGGCCTGTAGTTCTTCTTGTGAAAAATGATCGGGCTCCCATATGTTGGCGGTTATTCTTCCGGATGCATCACCCAGTTCAAGTCTTACAAATTGTCCTTTGTAATATTCTTTCAGCTCTTTTCTTCTTACCGTAAAAAAACCGGTAATTGTGTCATTCAGGTCAAACTCCATAATCTTTTTATCACTCATAATATGCAATATAATAGCAGAAATGAGGCTATGCAATCCCAAACAGGTTTTTGTTGAAAATTACCGTAAAAATTTCTTCCTTTTAGTTGTCTCTTGGCCTCTGTTGAGTTGGACGAAAACTGATAATTCTTTATCTACTGAAGGGATATTAAATGAAAAACACCTTGTTGGCAATTATATCATTTCTGATTTTATCAGGAAATGTACTAAGTGATTCTTCGGAGTCAAAGNTTAAGATAGCTAAACGGTTCTTAGAGACAGAAGAAGGAAAGGTATGGTATAAAATCTCCGGCTCAAGAAGTGATGCTACCCCTCTTTTAGTTGTTCATGGGGGACCCGGTGTTTCAAGTGTATACTTGACACGACTCAATGCTCTTTCAAGTGATAGACCGGTTATATTATATGATCAACTCGGCTGCGGCAAATCCGTTCATCCACAAGATAGTTCTTTGTGGACAAATGACTATTTCCTAAAAGAATTGGATCAGGTTCGCAGAGAATTGAATCTGGAAGAGGTATATCTGTACGGCCATTCCTGGGGAGCAATTTTGGTTGTTCAGTATGCGTTGAAGAATCAGGCAATTGTCAAAGGTCTGATCCTCTCCGGCCCTCCGCTCAGCTTTCCAATGTACAGAAGCGATCTCAAAACTCGCCTTCTAACTTTGCCTGATTCTGTATCTAATGTGATATTCAAGTATGAAAAAGAGGGGAATCTTCAGGCAGAAGAATATCAGTCAGCAAAGTTTGTCTTTCTTACTAATTTCTTTGCTCGCAAACAACCCTGGTCAGATAACCTCAATAGTGCCTTTGCTACCATGAACAAAGAGATGTACAATTACATGTTGGGCCCTGAATTGATTGCAAAATCTGGAACTCTTGCTGATCTCGATTTAACAGATCAACTCGGTCAAATTGAAACACCCACGATGATTATAGTTGGTGAGTATGATACTGTCAGGCCAGAGACTGCAAAGTTTTACCAAAGCCTGATAAAAGGCTCCGAACTTGCCGTCCAAGAAAATTGTGGACATCTAACTATTCATGATAATCCAGATGCTGACCTCAAGGTAATTAAAGAATTCATTAGTAAAATTGAAAAAGAATAGAAAATTGGGTTAATTATTATCTGAAAAAACAGTCAAAATGAGACAGTTGAAACGAATAATTGCTACAAGTGAACGGAGTAAGCTACCACTTCAATTCCAAGCTTATATTGCTTCGTAACTTATTGCCTGTCAATAGAATACAATAGCATTTTTACTTGCTAAAACAGATAAAGTTTTGTATTTTATAAGTCAATATGAATATGAGTTCAAAGCATAATAGTAGTCGAAATAGCCCAAGACAAATTGGTGGGTTAATTGAAGAAATCCTGGCTTCATACGGGCTTTCAAAAAGATATTATGGCTGGCAGATTGTATCTGACTGGCCAAATATTGTAGGCGAAAATCTGGCCAGAGTTTCAAAGGCCGAGAAATTTGATGACGGCATGCTTATTGTCTCTGTAGAAAGCGACAGCTGGAGGCAAGAGTTATCTTTGCAAAAAGATGCTATCCTGACAAATATTCATGACAGAAGAAACGGAAATATTGTAAAACAAATTCAGTTCGTAAAGCGGACGAAAGGATAATAAATTAGATGGATCCAGCAGTGAGTGAACCAAAGCAATCAAAAGCGGCCAAGAAAAAATCAAACGGACATACTTATGACGCCAAAACAATTCGTGTCTTAGAGGGACTGGAAGCCGTTCGTCGAAGACCGGCGATGTATATTGGCGATATTGGCCAGAGAGGTCTGCATCATATGGTCTATGAAGTTGTAGACAACTCTGTTGATGAGGCTATGGCCGGTTTTTGTGACAAAATATTGGTTGAGATTGGAAAAGATGAATCAATATCAGTAACAGATAACGGGCGTGGTATTCCGGTTGAAATGCACCCGGAACAAAAAGTCTCTGCTTTACAAGTTGTAATGACCACCCTCCACGCTGGCGGAAAATTTGACCACGATACTTACAAAGTTTCCGGTGGTCTTCATGGTGTCGGTGTCTCAGTCGTAAATGCTCTCTCCAAAGAATGTCGGGTAGAAATCTCCCGTGATGGCGATTTATATAGTCAGGAGTATAGCAGAGGAACAGCTAAGAAAAAAGTTGCCAAAACTGGCAAAAGCACGGACTCTGGTACCAAGACATGGTTTTTGGCCGATGATAAAATTTTTACCAAAGTTGAATACAAGTATGACATTATTGCATCCCGCCTGAGAGAATTGTCGTTTTTGAATCAGGGATTGCAGATAGACTTAATTGACCACAGAACCGGAAAAGAGTCCACCTTTTTAGCCAAAGACGGATTAACTTCGTTTGTTGAATACCTTAATGAAAATAAAACCCCATTATTCAAAAAGCCTATTCACTTTCAAAAACAAAAAGATAATGTTGAAGTTGAAGTAGCCATCCAGTATAATGACAGCTATGCTGAATCTGTTTATTCATATGTAAATAATATCCACACTATAGAAGGTGGAACGCACCTGACCGGATTCCGCACCGCCCTGACCCGTTCCATCAATAACTACGCCACAAAAAATAATTTGACAAAAAAAATCTCCACTTCAATTATAGGTGATGACAGCCGGGAAGGACTCACGGCAGTGATTTCTGTCAAGGTGCGTGAGCCTCAGTTTGAGGGGCAGACGAAGACTAGGCTTGGTAATAGCGAGGTTGCAGGTGTTGTTAATAGTTTGATGGTTGAGGCTTTGGGTGCGCATTTTGCT
>JACZYS010000026.1:6979-17636 GCA_022570975.1 Candidatus Zixiibacteriota bacterium
CAAGCTGGGCAACTCAGAAGTAAGAGGGATTGTGGAGCAGGTAACCAATGAAACTCTTGGCGCCTTCTTAGAAGAAAATCCGCCGATTGCCAGGAAAATTGTTGATAAACTTATTCAGGCTGCCGCTGCCAGGGATGCGGCCCGCAAGGCAAGAGAACTTACTCGTAGAAAAACATCCTTAGATTCAGCATCACTCCCCGGCAAACTGGCCGACTGCTCCATGAAAGATCCGGAATCCTGCGAAATTTATATTGTCGAAGGTGACTCCGCCGGCGGTTCTGCCAAGCAGGGCAGAGACAGCAGATACCAGGCAATTTTACCCTTGCGAGGAAAAATTCTCAATGTAGAAAAAGCACGTATTGATAAAATTCTGGCTAATGAAGAAATCAGAACACTCATCACCGCCTTGGGCTGTGGAGTTGGCCAAGAGTTTTCGGCATCAAAATCACGTTACCACAAAATAATCATCATGACCGATGCCGATGTTGACGGTTCACACATTCGCACCCTTTTATTGACATTTTTCTTCCGTTACATGAGAGAGCTGATAGATTTTGGATACCTCTACATTGCACAGCCGCCGCTTTTCAGAATCAAAAAAGGGAAATCAGAAACTTATGTTTATTCCATGGACGAACGGGACAAAATCTTAAAGAAAATGCCAAAAGCCGGCGTAACCGTGCAGAGATATAAAGGGCTTGGCGAAATGAACCCGGATCAGCTCTGGAACACAACCATGGACCCGGAAAAAAGAACCTTGTTAAAAGTCGCTTTGGATGACGCTGCCGAAGCTGACCATCTCTTCTCTGTTTTAATGGGAAGCGACACCGGTCCGAGATCTGAGTTTATTAAAGAGAACGCTCTTTATGTCAGAAACCTTGATGTCTGATTGTTGTTTATCGGGCATGTAAAAGCGATAGTATTGCGGTGGTTTTTCGAAATGTTCTTTATCTTAAGGACTAAATCTCATGAAAATATTTTCTAAATTATTTTTGATACTGCTTCTTTTTGCCTCCGTCGCCATTGCATCGGAATCAGATGAAAAGTCACCTGAAAATCAAGCAACGGAAGTTTTAAAAAAAGCTACAAAAGAGTATAACCGGGGCGTGAAGTATATGGTTAAAGCCAAAGAAAAACTCCAAAAAGGTGACTCGGCTTATGCCTTTAACTACCGCGCCACCTCTTTAGCCAAAGCTAAAAAAGAATATGAAAAAGCAATCAAGAAATTCAACAAAGCCATAAAGCTGAATCCGGAATTTGTGGAAGCGCACAGCAATCTTGGTTATTGTTTTAGAAAAATTGGAAATTTTGCATCTTCTTTAAGCTCATATAACACGGCACTTACTTTAGACAGCAGTTACGCTCCGGCCAGAGAATATCTGGGGGAGACATATCTTGCCTTGGACTCTCTTAATAAAGCAGTGATGCAATGGGAGCTTCTTTTGTCAATTGACTCAGCCTACGCAGACACCTTGAACAAATCAATTGAGATTTACAAACTAACCCAGCTCAGCAACAAGCTGGAATTAAAATAGCTATTAGTCATTCCAGCGAAAGCTGAAATACAGAACTTGTAATTCTAGCATAATCTCTGTATAATAGCTATAAGATTATCTATAATAAGCGAAGAGAAGTCGCCTATAACACTTAACTGAGGACGACCTGAGAAAGGAGAATTGTAATGTCCATTATTGTAAAAAGCGGAATTAAAGGTAAGGTGTGTTCAACTTGTCGCAAATGGAAACCATTAACAGAGTTCTACAAAGACCCATCGAAAGGCCCAACTCAAGGAGGGAAGCACTGTCGATGCAAGATTTGTTATGGGGCTGGCAGGAAAAAACTTGGATATTAAAATATGTGACAAGGTAATGGAATGAAAAATTCCAGACGAATTCGGATTTATAAATATGAAAATTGGGGAGAACTAAGGTCATTTATTGATGATCTTGTGCAGAAGTGTGATTTTATGTGGCGGGGTCATTCTAGTCATGAATGGAAACTTTGTTCATCTCTATTCAGATATTTTGAGTCTTCTAAGACGGTATCCAGTATGAGAGAAAAGTTAGAAAGAAAGGCTATTGAAACATTTGAGAATAGTATAAGAACTTCTAACCCTAATATAAAGTTGAATTCTTCTGTAATGTCAATGGCATACATGCAACATTTTGGTTGCCCTACGAGAATTTTAGATTGGTCTAGATCACCATATGTAGCATTATACTTTGCAATTTTGGATGCACAAGAATATCCAACAATATATGCGTTAGATATAAATGGTTATCAAAATTCTATTGCTTCTAAATTAGTGCTTGATGACTATGATGGAGAATTACTGACTGATATACCAAATCGCTATTATCGTCTACTTAAAAAGGAATCTAGAGTAAATTTTCCTATACCTCTCATACCGAATCCCATAAATGTTCGAGAAAAAGAGCAACAAAGTGTATATCTATTAGATATGCAAATTGAAAAAGCTACAGAGGACATGTTCTTGCCTAACTCAAATCGATTCGTCTTGAAGATTCAATTTAGCAAGAACCCTGTAAAGCAAATTTTTAGACACTTGACGCTAATGAATATTGATGGTGAACATCTTTTTGAAGGATTTCAAGGCTATGCTTTCTTGGCTAAGGAACAATTACATGGATTAGATTCATTTGGTGAATCCACCAAGATGAGAGTTGCAAAAGACTAGTTGATTTGCAGGCCTCCCCATATCTTTCGTGGGGTTGGAAACTCACGTCTAAGAAGTCGGTGGTGGATTGACTGCCGGTGGATTTAGGACTTCATCGGGGATGTCTAAATTAGGAGTGAAAACACCAAGGTATAGTTGATACCATTTCCAGTTTCTTTCTTTTTCAATAAATTTTTTAATCCGTTTTTCCGCCCCCTAATATGCAACTGGCTTCCGGTTGATAATCTCCTGCATCCGGTATGCAGATATTTGCCTTGTAAAATCGGATACTATTAGACAGCAATAAGCCCCGGCCAACAACCCCAACTATTTGAACACCAATAAGTTATGCTCGTAAGAAGCTGCCTGAGACTGATTTTGGAGGCTCTGGCACAGCTAATGCTCTAACTCTCTTTGAGAATACAACAACCGAGCTTAGGAGCTTTCATGCTGGCCAACAAAACTGAACGAGGATTTTCTAAACAGGTTCTGGAAACGATGAATGACCCCAGGATTCGGAAGGATGAAAACGGTTATTACATAATGTCCCTCTCTGAAAACTGCAAAGTATATTTTGAAGATTTCTACCAGTTTTTGGAAATGACATATAATCGTTCTTCACTTGAACGGGAACGAATAACGGCCAAGATTGCTACTCTTTCTGAGAAGCATCCGGAAATGCTCGCATTTTTCCGTGCTCGGGGAGTAATTGTTGATATGCTCATGAGAACAATAACTCGCTTTTATACAGACGGGACAAGTTTTGGAATAATCATGACCCCCTGGTGTTTTGGAACGGTTGTCTTGGAAAAAATTGAAATCTACCGTGACCGGATAAACCGGGGCGATGTTCATGACGCCAACATCCCGGATTATCCTTACTACGTAACCAAATATATTGATGAAATCCACCAGACTACCTTGCTTGAGATGTTTGACTTCCCCGAAAAGGCGTTCCAGATGAGATGGCAGTATGCTGAATTGCTAAAGAAATATTCAAAAATATTGGCCGGGGTAACCAGCTCTTTGCAGTCGGTTTTATCAATGATCAGAAGCCATAAAAGCTAAAAAAAGGGCTTAACCGCCCGCTCCTACCTCCCTCGTGACCTCCAGTTTCCGCTGGAGGTTTTATTTTGTCCACAATTTGCCGACAAGAGAAATAACCTTTAATAACCATTATTTTAACAGGATAACTGCGACTATAAGCAAGTAAATGACCAATTCCGTTTCAACAACTAAGCAGGAGATGTTTTATATCCCTATCTTTCTGGAGTCTCTCCGGATTGATTCAATCTTAAACTTTGACCTGTATCTAAATGTCAGTAAGAACCTGATTCTCTATCGCTCGGCAGACTTGCCGTTCACGGAAGAGACCCGCCAGAAACTTCTTGAAAATAAAATTGACCGTCTTTATATCACCTCTGAAAGTAAGAGAAATTACCAGATATATATAGAAAAAAATCTCAGCAAAATTTTATTAGATAAAGATATAAAAGAAGAGAAAAAAGCAGGTATTTTATATGAGACCTCAACCTCTTTGGTAAGAGAAATACTGGACGACCCATCTCTAGGTGAAAATGTCCAGAGGTCAAAAGAGCTGGTTGTTAATACTGTTGAATATATTCTCAAAGGTCGCGAGGCATTTCTGAACCTGTTAAAAATAACATCCGTCGATTACTATACTTACACTCATTCCGTCAATGTATGTACTTTTGTTATCGCTTTAGCCCAGCAGCTGGGGTTTAACGATGAACAGTTCCTTCATGAGTTGGGAGTGGGTGCTTTACTTCATGATGTCGGTAAATCAAAAATATCTGAGAGAATTTTGAACAAGAGAACAGCCTTAAACCCGACAGAGTTTGAAATAATGAAAAAACATCCCCAGTGGGGAGTGGAAATTTTGTCCGAATCCAACGAAATAGAAAAGTCATCTTACTACGCCGTTCTTCAGCATCACGAACGTGGTGATGGCAGCGGATACCCACATGGGATAACCCTTGATGAGATGCATATATATGGCAAACTGGTGGCTATTGCCGATGTATTTGATGCCATGACAACTTCAAGGGCATATCAGGGAGCAATGGACACTTTTCCGGCGTTAAAAATCATGCTTTCTCAACCGGGGTTATTTGATGAAAAACTGCTAAGTGCGTTTATCGAGCTCATGGGTCCCAAGGGGCTCGTAAAAGAGAAATAAAAAATCGGGTAAGTTTTAATTTCTTTCTTTCACCCGTTCTACTTTAATTTGACAGCTAAAACAATTATTCAATTATGGAGTTCTTATGAATAAAATTATTGCTACAAAATCTGCCCCGGATGCAATTGGACCATATTCCCAGGCAGTAGAAATAAGTTGCACAAATCTGGTATTCTTATCCGGCCAAATACCGCTGGACCCCAAGACAATGGAAATTGTCGGCTCAAACGCCAAAGAGCAATGTCAGCAGGTCATGAAAAATCTTTTGGAAGTTCTCAAAGAAGCCGGCTGCACATTTGGCAATCTGGTCAAGACAACAATTTATCTAAAAAACATGTCAGACTTTGCTGTCGTCAACGATGTTTACTCGGCATACTTTTCAGAAAATCCTCCGGCCAGAGCAACAGTGGCAGTTTCTGAACTGCCCAAAAATGTGTTGGTAGAAATTGACGGAGTTGCATCAAAATAATTTTATCGAATTGCATATTGCATAGGAGTTCTTTTTTTATTTTGCCATCAGAAAGGTCAATGCTTACCCTTAAGAAATTATGGCTGCCCGAATATATATTTCATGTGAAGCGAATACAAACTAAACTCCTATGAACCAGTTTCTACAGCCCTCGGTTGGCGCTCCATTCTGGATTTTTGCCATCGTAATTATTGTCTCTGCATACACGGCCGTTGCCGCAAAGAGATTAAAACATTCACTATTTGCACTGTTCGTTTGTCTTGTTGCTATCTCAGGAATATACGCCCTGCTTCATGCCTGGTTTTTGGTTTATATGCACCTGTTGCTCTACCTGTCTGTAGCAGGAGTTATGTTCTATTATTATTCTGTCTTCTCTTTAAAAAAGAATGAGCAGTATCATTATCTGTTAACAAAGAACAAACTGGTTGCATCATTCATTAGTCTGGGTTTTGCTATCATATGCACCATTCTTATTGCTCGCACAGCTGTTTGGAGATATGCGGAAAGAGAGCTTGAGGGTGACAACATGTACATCATTTCAAATTATTTAACAACAGAATATATATATCCTTTTATGGTGGTGACATTTCTGATTATAGTTTCCAAAATTATAGCCCTCAAGCTGATCGGAGACAAAAAAAGTTAATGTTTTATTATATCACCTTGAGTGTCGTTCTATTTACTATCGGCCTTTACGGCGTCGTTACCAGAAGAAATATGATAAGCATATTGGTTGCGTCAATTTTGTTATTCTCGGCAGCCAGCATAAATTTTGTGACTTTTAATAATTTTGTGGTTGCCGATGGCCATTCTGGCGAATTGCTGGCACTGATAATAACAACTTTAACCATTGTTCAGATAACAACAGTTGTAACAATTGTTCTTTTGGTAATAAAGAAGAACAAAAAAGATGAAAATGATTCTATAAGTGTCATTGAATGGTGATAAAAAAGAATGGAATTTTCTACACAGGAATTTAATATAGAAATAATTTATCCGGAACTGATTCTTCTGATAACGGCTATGTTTTTTATGACAACCTCCGCTTTCCGCACCAAGCACTCACCCCGGTTCTTGATTACGGTCTCATTGATATCTTCGTTATTCAGTCTCCTCCTCTTGATTCTGACCGGCTATGGAACCGGTTATGGAAGTATGTTTTTCAATGACCCTATAGCAATTTTTTCCAAAGCTCTTATTTTGATCTCTTTGATCTTGAGCCTCATTTTGATTTATGAAAAAACTAAAACAGATAATAAATCAATGTCATCGCTTTCCTCCGGATTAATATTTTTTTCCTTTTCGGCAATGATGGCCGCTGTCTCTTCTCTGGAGTTTTCAACAATATATATGGGCATGGAAGCCGCAACCATTCCTTTTGTGGCTTATCTTTTCTGCTCATTAAATCAAGACGGAACCAGGTCATATTACAGATTCATAGCTTTTACACTTCTTTCATCATCGCTGATAATTTTTGGACTTTCGTTCCTTTATGGATTAAGCGGGTCAACAGATATAATTCAGTCAAAAATCAATATTGCCATCACCCACTTAACTTTTGAAACTATTGGAGTGATTATCGCCCTTGCTGTGGTCCTTATTCTTACGGGGCTGACTATCAAGATGTCTCTTCCTCCATTTCATAAATGGAGGATAAAGCTTTTTTCAAATTTGCCAGCCGGACATTCTCTGATATTTATGGGAGGGATAACGATTATGTTGCTGGTGATTTTCTCGAGAATTTTTTTGAATTCTCTTTCAGCTTTCCATGGTCCGGAAATGTCACCAAACGACTGGGGCTGGCTTGTTTTTCTTGTGGCCGTCGCGGCCATGGCAATTCCAACAGTATCAATTTTCAGGCAGGAAACGCTTTTAAAAATGGCCGGATATTTTTCTATCACACAGGTCGGATTTGTTTTGGCCGGTATGGCAGCAATGTCTGTAAACGGCCTTTTGGGAGCGTCATTTTTTTTGTTTCCGTTTATCTTAGGACTGGCAGGATTATACGGTGCCACTCTCTTTTTTGAAAAAAATGATATCTCAATTGAAAATCTTAAAGGTCTTGGAAAAAAATCTCCACTGGCTGCTCTCATAATTTCCACTTCAGTCCTTTCTCTGTCCGGGCTGCCCGGAACGGCCGGTTATATGGGCAAGTACTACATAATAATGGCAATTTTTGAGGCATCAGAATTTAGGCTGGAAAAGGATATTTTCATTGTCACCGCTGTTGTGGGCGTGGTATCGTCCGTAGTCTTGTTAATCTTCAGTTTAAAGTTGATTAGGATTTTGTTCCAATCGGCAGAATCTGATTGTGAAATCAGAAAGTTATCTCCACTGGGGATTTTGTTCATGACTGTCGCTGTTGGAGGAATATTAATCTTTGGTCTTTACCCTGACCCGATTCTGAAATTTGCTGGGGATATTCCCACATCATTTGGATTTATCACCGAGTAAATTTGACCGTAAATCTTTCATTTTTTTCGGTTTGACTTGTCTGCCTGTCCCATTTATCTTAACCAATAATCTTAATTGGTGGTAAATTATGTCTTTTTACAGTGACTTAACCAAGAGCGTAAAGAAATATTTTATTTCAGGCGTTTTGGTAGTTGTTCCGGTTATCTTAACATATGTCGTACTGAAATTTCTGTTCAGTTCTTTTGACTCACTCTTACAGCCACTATTACTAAATTTACTTGGTTATTACATCCCCGGATTGGGTGTTATTTCAACCATTCTTCTGATTTTATTGACCGGCGTACTTACCAGGAATATTGTCGGTGCAAAACTTTATGCATTTGGAGATTACATTTTTACTCGGCTGCCTATTATCAGGCCAATATATTCATCAGCCAAACAGCTTCTTGTTGCCATAACCGAACCATCCTCCTCCTCCTTTAAAGAAGTAGCACTTATTGAATACCCCAGAAAAGGATGCTATGCCGTTTCATTTATCTCGCACAGAATAAATCTGGAAGTTGACGGACAATATAAGAAAATGGTTGCTGTCTTTGTCCCCTCTACTCCCACACCCATTTCCGGTATGGTTGTTATGATACCTGAAGAAGAAATACAAATATTGGACCTCACTCCTGAAGAGGGAATAAAATTTCTGGTCTCAGGCGGAGTAGCCTCCCCATCAGAACTCAAAATTAAAAATCAGGAAAAAGTTCTTGCCGACAGAGAAAAAAGATGAACCTTGCCAATTTAATTACCGATAGAAAAATTATCATTGACCTAAAAGCCGCTTCAAAAGAAGAAGCAGTTAACGAGCTTTTGACCCTCCTAAAAAACGAAGGAATGAACTTCAATTTTGAAGATATTCTTGCTTCTGTCAAAGAAAGGGAGGAGATTGAAGATACTTCATACGGCCACGGGTTTGCCTTTCCTCATTCCCGCACGGAAGCCGTCTCAGAACTCCATATCCTAATAGGTGTATCCCAAAAAGGTTTAAGCGACAAAACCCCGGACAATATTCCTCTCCATGTTGTCTGTCTTCTTTTAACTCCTTCAACAATCGCAAAACTATATCTGCAAACACTCTCAGGAATAGCAACATTTGCCAGAACTGAGGGAGTTCTGGATAAAATTTTACAAGCCAGGGAGAAAAGTGAAATTATAAAGCTGATCTTTGATACCAATGTCTCAGTTGATAAAGAATTGATGGTCAAAGATATAATGAGGCACATTGTAGCTTCTATCACTCCCGAGCAGAGCTTAAAAGAAACTGCAAAGGTGATGTTCAAAAACAGGCTTTCTGCTTTGGCCGTAGTTGATGAAAACAATAAGCTGCTTGGAGTTATTGATGACAGTGACTTGATAAAAGCAGCTATGCCGGATTTTAAAACCCTTATCTCAAATTTGAACTACTCTATGGATGTTGAACCGTTTGAAGAGCTGTTGAAGCGTGAAGACAAAATAAAAGTCTCGCAGCTCTTTCGGGAAGATTTTGAAATTACAACTCCCGAAACAAGAATTGTGGAAGTTGCGGCGATGATGATTTTCAAAGACTTAAGAAGAGTTTTTGTTACTGAAGATGGTCGCCTAAAAGGAGTCCTTCTCCGAAAAGATATTGTCAGCATGATCATCAGGTAAGCAAAGTCGCTGCTTTCATTAGATTTCGGAACTAATTTTCATTTATAAAAAAAGTAGCTCTGCTACCTGATGATCAGATTCCAAAAAGTTATAGACGCTATATTCTGTTTAAAGCCTCTAAGAAGCTTAATAGAAATGCAAAAAAGTAGCTCTGCTACCTGATGCTCAGATTCCAAAAAGTTATAGACGCATTATTCTGTTTGAAGCCTCTAAGAAGCTTAATAGAATTGCAAAAGAGTAGCTCTGCTACCTGATGATCAGATTCCAAAAAGTTATAGACGCTTTATTCTGTTTAAAGCCTCTAAGAAGCTTAATAGAATTGCAAAAAAGTAGCTCTGCTACCTACTCTTTTTCTCTGAATCCAATTCTTGGAAAAGGATTAACTATTGCACTGGCAATATTAGTCAGGTGGGCGTTTATTCTCTTTAAGAACCTGATATACATGGCCAAAATCACAGCTTCGGAGCAACTAATATCCATAGTTTTGTTGGTAACCAGCTCTTTTATCATTGAGTCAACAATCTTAGAAATTTCTTCTTCTTTTGCCATAACTTGTCTGGCTTTTTTCTTGTCCTGAGATTTCAAAACCTCGGTAACTATCGGAAAGTGTTCATCTATATAAGATTCAATCTTTTGGAGCTGACTTTCAATTTGATCTCCATCTAGTTTTTTAGGATTCATTTTGGCCAGTCCGGCAATATTTTTGGTGTAGTCACCAATTCTTTCAACATCAATAACAATCGAGACCAAAACCAGTCCGGGGACAATATTCTGGGTACCGGCAACAGACAGATGAGTGAGCACATTTCTCCTCACTTCCCGTTCATACTTGTTTATTTTACGGTCAGTTTTCTTGAAGTCAAAAGGTAATTCATCGCTGTCTGAGTCCCTCAAAGTCTGCTTTGAAGCCTTATACATTTTGTAGTCAAATTCCATCATGGTTAAGGTTTTATCAAAGGCTAAATCCAGAAGATTTTCAGAACCAAATAATTCTTTAAATTTCTTAAACATATAGTTTACGCTATGTGCATTGATAAACAATATATAGTCTGTAGTATCTAAATAAAGTGGTTGGGTGTTGGGGAATCAATGCCAAGAAAATATGAAACAGATTTATCAGGCTTTTTTAGCCTATGCTGAAGCCAATGATGGAGTTTTGCCTGGGCGTAATTGGTGTGATATTTTAATTTCTGAAAAACATATCAGCCCTGAATTTTTA
>JACZYS010000027.1 GCA_022570975.1 Candidatus Zixiibacteriota bacterium
TCAAAAACGACTTTATCGGAAATTAAAGAAATCGACTTAGTTGCTTCCACCAACAAAGAGAGAGCCTTTTGACGGATGATAGTATCAGAAGAGCATAATTTCTTAAAAAGGAAATCAACTTTGGAAATGGCGTTTTCCCTCTGACCTGTTTTGAGCAAACGGGAAAAAGCAGAAATAAATTCATTGCTGACAATTTCTTCATTATTGGCTTCAAAAATAACATCCAGGATAGCTTCAATTTTGTTATTGGATTCAATTTTTATTGAACCGGTGGCAGATTTGGGATCGTTTTTTTCTTTTCCGGGATCTTTATTGCTATCCAGATTGAAATCTACGTTGTCCATTATCTCGTCATGGTCGGGATGAAACTCAACTAACTTGCAAAGTGCCATGCAGGTTTCAATGGCTTCTTTTCTCTTTTTCTGGTCTTCCTCGTTATGAACAAGATCACCATATTTAATGAGGTGTTTTCTTATTTCCCGTGCCGGTATTGAGGAAATTTTTTCTGGAATTATGTATTCAATTATTTCATGATTAAAATCAACAACGTACTTGTCATAGACCTTTTCACCTTTGGTGCAAATTTCAGCAATTTCATTCAAGTCAGAACTTAACTGGAGTGAGGCCAGGGCCCTTACTGAAAATTCTTTATAGGCATCACCCCTGACAATTGAGTGAGCCTCAAAGACCTTATAAGCCAAAGTGCTGTTTGCTTCAATTGACTCAATTTTTTCAGCATTCAGATAACTCTTAATGAAGTTTTTACTATCAGAAATATTTAAACGTTTAACAAAGCGGTCAATAAATTTGAGAAATTCAAGATGGGTGACAGAACTCTTAAAAAGAATGGCGTTTATGTCCTGCATCTGCATATAGTGTATTATCTGTCTGGAAAAGAGATCATCCTTAACGGAGATATTCAAAACATAAAGATCACCTCGCAGGATATTTAAGTTCAGGTATTTCTTAGCGGCAAAAATTTTCCCCAGAAGCAGAAACGGCTTATCTATTGAACGAGCAGCAACCTGGTGGCTGCTGCCGTAGATAGTTACTTTTCGGCAGGCGAGTGATAGCTCACGTACAAAATTGAAGGCGAGCTCTTTTAAATTTGTATTGAGCAGTTGCTCGCTTACTTCTTTTGTTACATTTTTTTTTGTCACTTTACTCATTAATTTTCCCCAAAACAGGTTATTAATCCTTTTTGCGTTGCGACGACAAGGGAATTATCGTATGCGACAGGGCTATATTCTATCGCCGCACCCATTTCTCTGTTGTCAATTTGTTTTCCATCATAAACAGAAAATGAGTACAATTGTCCTGAAAGGGTTCCGCAAATAACATATCCATTAATGATGATCGGCGATGCTTTGATTACGTCGGTCAAGTCATTTTTCCATATAGGTTCACCATTCTCGACATCATAAGCAGCTAATTCACCGCCGCTTGTTCCCCAAACTACAAAATCTTCATAAACAGCCGGAGTTGTCCAGATTGGACCGTTCAGTTTATCGTTCCAGACCACTTCTCCATTATCAGGATCAATTCCATAAATGGAGCCGTCTAATTCAGATGTAAAAAGTAACTTAGAGATTGCAACTCCTCCTACCAGTGGTCCATTAAGTTTTTGTTCAAAGCCAACTGTCCCATCTGTTGCGGACAGGGAAATCAGGCTGCCGTTATCTGCCGCCTGATAAATATTGCCGGCATAATAAGCCGGCGGGGAACTCAGCCTGCTTTTGCAGTCATACTCCCAGTTCACCTCCCCATTGGCAATATTTAAGGAGAGAATAATTCCGCTTAAACAACTGATTATCAGTTGATTATCTACAATTATCGACCCTTTGGTGACATCACTTAACTTTTTCCGCCACTCTCTTTTGCCTGACCTTAAATCAACCGCTTCAACCCTGCTTTTTGGCGATGCCAGAGCATAAATTCCGATATTATTTACCATAACAAGTCCGGTCTGGGAAATCCCTCGGGTTTTAACTTTGCCAAGATAAGCCGATGACTCAAGGTCATAAACGGCTATCTTTCTTCTACTTAAAGGCATTGCCAGGTGGTTCTTGAATATCGTCATGGGGCCGGTCAGTTTCTCTCTTATCTTTTTTTCCCAGAGTATTTCAAATTTGCCGTTAAAACTGATATTGTCAGAAATTCCCGTAGCCGAGTAATTGCCATGAAAGAAATTCCAGTTTATACTTTCCGGTTTTTGACTAAAAAATTCCTCAGACATTTTATATCTTTTTGCGCAGCCCCCCAGGATATAAAGCAAAGCGATGATGAAAATAATTATACTTATTCTTTTTCTCATCAGAAATTCCAACCAAAGAAAAAGTCAAAATCTGTGTTCTTACTGATTGTTTCAAAATCAGTTGTTCTGGAGAAATCAAATCTGAGAAGTATCACCCCGCCTAAAGAGAATCTGAATCCGGTACCAAAAGAGCCAAGCAGTTCATCAAAATTATCATCCCAGGACGAACCAACATCAAAAAAGAGAGCTCCCCTGATTCCCCTGAAACCCAAATTCCCAAAGGGGAAACCGATTAATAAATTGTCAATCAGCGGATACCTGAGCTCATGCGAGGCAAAAATGACGTTCCTGTTATAAAACGCTCTCCGGTCAAAACCCCTGAAAGACCAACTGCCTCCAAAATATATTCTCTGCGGCTCTCTTCCCGTTGATGAATATGCAAAGAGACGACTTGCCAAAGCGGAATATTTTCCTAAACGAATGTAGTGACGAATGTCAGTCATGAAAAATCGGTTGAATCCTTTTAAGTTGACGCTCTTTCCGATTGAGGTAGTATAACCGAGGGAAAGATTATACCTCTTCCCTTGAAGTGGGCCGGTGTAGTCCCAGAGTGAATTATCAAAAATCCAGCTTACATAATTGGTTACAAGAAAGGCTTCTCTGGTAGTGAACCCGAAATTTTTTACTTTCTTGGAATATCGTCCCACGGTAGTAAAATCTAAGCGATGAAACTTTGAAAAAGGATAGCTCAAAAGGGCAATTCCTCCAGCTTGACGCTCCGTAAAGAAACCGTCAAAATCGTTAAAGAATTCATTAAAGAGGTGAAACCCGCCAATACCCCAGTTGAGACGTTTCTCACGGTTTATAAAGGTTACCCCAAAATTGAATGACTCAAAAAGTTCATCTTTGGTCCGAGCTGTATTTGTCAAAAGAATGTAATATGCTTTGTTACCCAAAAGGTCGCTGACCATAGCCTGCACACCGCCAATTGACCCGTAAACCGGATCGTAACCAATTGAAGACTGGGCAATATCTAAAGAGTAGTCGGTGTCATACTTGATTGAGCTGTTGCTATATTT
This sequence comes from Candidatus Zixiibacteriota bacterium, assembly GCA_022570975.1. GTDB lineage: Bacteria > Zixibacteria > MSB-5A5 > GN15 > FEB-12 > JACZYS01. The sequence continues at coordinate 3,334 of JACZYS010000027.1, forward strand.
CCCGTCAACCATTCCCGGAACCCAAGTTTTTTCTGATTCACTGGCTATTTTCATTGGCTCAAACTTGGTTGAATTACGACTTATTTCCGTCTGATAAATTTGAAACTGTCTATTTTGATAACCTGAAAAAATTAATTTATCGCTGTATGATGAATATCTTGGATTAAAAGCACCGGTCAAATATGACGTTGTTTTGCTTATATGATTGTCATTATCAAGAAGAAAAATATCATAGCCACCCTTCCTTGTCGAAGAAAAATATATTCCGTCCTGACAAATATCGGGAGACTGATCACGAAAATTCCCCGATGTCAGCTGTTTTATCTCTTTAGAATCAACATCAATCTGGTAAAGATTTGTAGCTCCTTCTTTACCGTATTGGTTTCTGTCGGAGACAAAAATAACCTTTTTGTCATCCAACGAAAACAGTGGCGATGTATCATTATAAATATCTGAAGTTAAATTATAAAACTCACCTCCTTTTAAACTTAGTAGGTAAAGATTGCTGTAACCATCTTTTTGGACACCGGAAAAAACAACATATTTGTTGTCATGAGAAAAACGAGGCGAACGGCAAGCAACCAGGCTGTCAAACTCATAACGGAATATAATCTTCTTAGAGTTGATATCATAAATATATAAAACATCATTCTCTTTAGATTTTGATGAAAACACAATCAGCCCGGAGTCGTTGGCATCAATGCCTGAACGGAGAAGATAAAGTGATTCAAAATCAGAAGAATTTTCTCCTTTTAAAATTGTTTTAACTTCCCGTTTTCTACCTTTTTCTGCCGGCGTCATATATATGCCGGAGTAACCGAGGCGGTTGGCTTTATAAACAATCCACTCTCTTGGGCCGTGGCCATCGTCCCACATTATCGGCACGCCCCTTACGGAATACCCGCCGTGAGTCGTCTTGTCAGCTTCCATATCGAGAATGCCGGACTTTGCTATTTGTGGAAAATATTTTTGCTTTAAGGCATAATGCCACTTTTTTGAAATAGTTGCAAAATTATCTCCCAGAGTTATTTTTATAATTTCTTCAAAGTTCTTTCCACGGTTCCAGTTTTCAAAAATATGAGTCAACTTGTCCGGACCGTATGCTGAATCAATAAAATGACAAATAGACTCACCCAATTTGTACATAAAGAAAGAGCCACGGACCTGATACATTTGCGGAATTGTGAGCATATGACCGGTTAGTACCATATCTTTGAGTATCATATCCGCCTCTTCATCCCAATTTTTTGACCAGTATTCGGCCAATCCTTCGGTAAACCAGAGTGGTGGGTGATAAAACTTCGCCTTTGGATATTTTGACAAGACCGTAGATATTTTGTTAAGCATGAAAACATGGACCATTTCATGATTGAGCACGTGGACAAAATCCGCATAAGAACCATGGAAAGGAACCACCACTCTACCTTTCATAAATTCTGTAAATCCGCCAACTGATTCAGGGAGCAAACCGGGAACAATATTTGTCTGAGAAAAATAACTGGGCGAAGAATATATGATAAGGGGAATTTTTTTCTTAATTTCCAGATTGAATTTTCCTGCCAGCCTCCGGTATGCGTCTTCTGAAACTTTGGCCGCAACTCTGGCAATCTCTTTTTCTTCGACATAAAAATAAATATTGAAATGTTCGGTTTGCATCAACTGCCAGTCAAAATTTGTATATTGAACTTTGTTCTTTCCGAAGTAAAACTGGCCGTTGGAAACCTGAGGCAACAACATCATGAACAACATTAGATATAAAATGATAGATTTCTTGTTCATTCCAAATTCTCTCAATCCATTTACAATGGCTTTTTCCAGTATGACAACTCCCTTTGTTCCAAATACTTTAATTTAAAATTTCGTTTATTGCTCATTCTCTATCTTCTTAAACCATTTACAATGGCTTTTTCCAGTATGACAACTCTATATTAATGTAGAGTATTTTAATTAACATTATGTATCCAAATAACATTCCAGTCCAGCGGTATGATTATGGTATTTCAAACTCTGCGCCACAAAAACGGGATTTGCTATATTGATAGTTATCGGAATATCTCCCTTTTTCATTCGTTTTCTGTTCAATTACCAGCTACCCAACTCTCGACAGTTGTTTTTTAATTTTGTGGGCAGTATCTAATATATTATCTGAAACAAAATCAGATATGAATGGGTATGTGGATATAGCTGCAAGCTCTTTTTGGCCTTGTCCTGTTTTCACCAAATATCCTTTGGCTCCAATTGCCCGGGCCAGATTAAGGTCATCGGTTTTGTCTCCGATCATAAACGACTTATGCAGATTAATATTGAATTTTAACGCCGCTCTATCTGCCATTTCAGAAAAAGGTTTCCGGCAACTGCATTGAAAAGAGAATTCTTTTATTTTGCCGTTTGAATAGTGAGGGCAGAAATATACCCCGTCTATTTTAATTCCTTTGGAATCGAGCATGTCAACCATTCGCTTATTGACTGACTGAACTGTTTCAATATCAAAATATCCGCGGGCTACTCCGGATTGATTGGACAGAATAATCAGCTTGAGATTTAATGACTGAAGCAGCTTTAGTCCTTCCATGGCTCCCTGTTCAAATTCAATGTCATCAGGATTAGAGAGATAATGTTTGTCAACCATAACGGTCCCATCCCTATCCAAAAAAACAGCCCGATTATTACTGACATTTTTGTCTATCAGCTCACTTACCGCATCTGCTACTTTCTGAGGTGATATCCTATTGAAACAAAAACGTTCAGTTCGAAAACATTTTTTTTTGCCATGAAGCGAACAGGGACGGCAAGGTTCGTCAACTTCAATAATTTTATCGAATAAACCCTTTAGAGAAAACCCAAGTGCCGGATGGGTCGGTCCGAAAAGAGCGACTACCGGAGTGCCTACCCCGGAAGCCAGATGGGCAATACCGGAATCGTTGGATAACAAAACAGAGCTTGAATAAATAAGAGAACTTAACTCATCAAGCGGTGCATCCCTTAAGACAATATCACCAAGAGAATCAAGCTGCTTGGTTTCGTTCTTATCCGGAAAGTCGTTTGTGCTTACAGCCCATGTTATTTTTGCACGATTAGACTCTTTAATAAAATTGGAGGTCTCTATGAACTTTGACAACTCCCATTTCTTATTTTGGTGTGATGCGCCGGGAGCAATAACCACTTTCACAGAATCAGTTTCAATTTCAGAGCGGCTATTACTTGATTCAAGAGAATTGCGCAATATGATTGGGCGATGGGAATAGGCTGTCCCCCCAATTTCTTTAAGGGCAGCATTGTAACGGTCAACGGTGTGGTCGATTGTTTCAAAAATCTTGTTCTTGCGAACCATTCTTTTTCTTTTTAATCGCTCTTTTTGATAGGCTACTTTGATAGGGGCGGAAATGATTTTCCTGGCCAGAAAGCTTCTGAAATTTCCGTGCAGGTCAATTATTTTATCTATATTTTCATGATCCAATTTTATTAGAATTCTATAATAAGATGCTATTGAAACTTTATCAGGAATTGTAACCAGTTTATCTACATACGGTAGAAGCTCGGAAGCTTTTCTAAATTTCTCTTTTGTTAAAAAGACAATTTCAGATTGTGGGAAATTTATTTTCAGGTTCACCAGAAGAGATGAAGTTAAAATGATATCACCTAAAGAGCTAAACCTTATAACTAATATTTTGTCTTTCATTTACCCCAAAAGATACAACCCGGTTAGCCCGGCAGCAATGCAGTAATATCCAAAATACTCAAATTTTCCTTGTCCAATCAGTTTCATTACCAGATAGACGGCAAACAGTGAGCTGAACAAAGAGACAATCAGACCGACAGCATACAAGCTTAACTGACTACTGTCTAAGGTGATAAACTCTCCTAAATTCAGCGCTACGGCCCCCATAATAGCCGGAATAGCCAGCAGGAATGAAAATTCTGCCGCTTCCTCCGGTTTTATGCCCAAGTGCATTCCGGCTGAGATTGTTATTCCGGAGCGGGAAATACCGGGCAGAATTGCTATTGCTTGAGTTATTCCTATCAAAACAGCATTTGATTTGGTCAGCTCTTTTTTGTCTTTCCTTTTGAAACGAGTAGTCAGCAGAATTATTCCGGTAATCACGAGCATAGCCGAAGCAAAAAACGGGGAATCAAAAGCGGATTCGATAAATGATTTCAAAAACAACCCGACAAAGACGGCCGGGATAGTTCCTACCACCAAAAAAAGAAATAAATTCTTGTGTTTTTTGTTCTCGGCGACAAAAAAAGAACTCGCCACCAAATAAATCTTATGTCGGAAATAGATTAAGACGGCCAAAAGGGAGCCAAGGTGGAGAATAATTTCTACATTTAGGCCGGTTTCGCTGAGGCCCAGAATTTTCTGAGTCAATACCAAGTGCCCCGATGATGAAACCGGCAAGAATTCCGTTATCCCCTGAATCAGACCCAGAAGAATTATATCAAGATAAGACAGTTAATCCCTCTTTGACACTTTCTGCCGGGTTTTAAAAAGAATTAAAATCTATTCCAAATACTAAACCATCGTTACCGTCAAATTGAAATTCACCAAAGAGCGAAACATTCTTAGTAACTTCCCATTTCACTCCGCCATTTAGTCCAATTTCCAAGTTAGAATTTGAACTGCTCGGTTCAGTCCCGACAGCATCAATTGAGACTTTTTCTGATCTGAAATTGATTCTGCCGTAGGGGATTAAGAGACTGCCGGAGCTGAGTTTGGTTGGGAATGAGGCAATAAGCTGTCCGCCTATCTGGAAAACGGATCCGAATTCTCTGTTCATATATTCGAAAAGTCCTCCAACAGCCATATCAAAAGGGGAATTGCTTATTGAGTCCATAACCATGAACTGATATTTGAAATCCGCTCCAAAAGCCAGCTCGGTTGAGCCTTTGACATTATCAACCATGGCCAGTTTAAATCTTGCATCGGTAAAACGGGAGAGACCATAAGTAAAGCTGCCGCCAAATGAAGTATTATCCACCAAAGCAACAAATCCGCTGAACATTCCGTGGCCCATTCCTACAGATTCTGCAGTAGTTAAAACACCAAAACTTGAGCCGGCTTCGCCACGTACCTGATTGGCGGAAAAAAAGATTAGCAATACTAAACTAGTTGTAAGTAATTTCTTCATTTCAATATCCTCTCATAAAGTAAATTATTATTCTATTAAGTTAACTTAGGATAAAAAAGAACCCTCTTGATAGTTTGGTCAACAAAAAACAGGTTTAAAAAATTACTTGATATAAGAGGATATCTTGCAGAGATTTACCTGATGCGAAAATTGGAAATCCAAAATTAAGGAGACTGTCCATGCTAGAATCAAGAGGTAATTGGAGCACCAAAGCAGGTTTTATATTGGCCGCATCAGGGTCGGCCATCGGCCTGGGGAATATATGGAAATTTCCTTATATAACGGGAGATTATGGAGGCGGAGCATTCGTTTTGGTATATCTGATATGCGTAGCCGTAATTGGACTCCCTTTGATGATTTCAGAATTAATTGTCGGGCGAAGAAGTCAAAAAAACGCCGTGACCGCATTTGAAAAACTTCACAGAGAAAACTCCCCCTGGAAAATTGTCGGCTGGCTTGGTGTGGCCTCGGGATTTATCATTCTCTCATTTTATTCGGTGGTAGCAGGCTGGGCACTGGCATATATCTTCAAAGCGATTGTCGGTTTCTCCGGAACTGCCGAGCAGATTACCGGACAGTTTGGCGGCTTGGCCGGCAATGCCTCAGACTCTGTTATGTGGCACACGCTCTTTATGGGGATGACCATTGCCATCGTCATTGGCGGTGTCAAAGGAGGCCTTGAGCGCTGGTCAAAAATATTGATGCCTTCGCTGTTTATTATCCTCTTCGGGCTGATGACTTACGGACTCTTTTTCACCAACGGTGGAATGCAGGCAGTCTCGTTCTTATTTAAGCCCGACTTTAGCAAACTAACTTCTGAAGCAATTCTGTCTGCCATGGGTCATGCATTCTTTACACTCTCATTAGGTATGGGGGCCATGATTACTTATGGAAGTTACCTGAAAACACAGGAAGGAATCCTAAAAGACGCCATCATAATCTCATTCCTTGATACGCTTATTGCCCTAATGGCCGGGATTGCTATTTTCTCACTTGTTTTTCATTACGGTATGGAGCCGGGACAGTCAGTTGGACTTATATTTAAAACTCTTCCGGTATTGTTTGCAGAAACCGGACGATGGATTTCAGTACCATTTTTTATTCTGCTGACCTTTGCCGCCCTGACTTCGGCTATTTCCATATTAGAAGTCGTCGTCGCTTATTTTATTGATGAAAAACATTGGAGTCGCAAAAAAGCAACCTTGCTTCTGGGTGGAATAATTTATCTGGTCGGGATTTTGTCGGCAGTTGGTAAATGGACGGTTCCTTTCAGAGGGTCAGACCAGGGTTTCCTTGATATCTTTGATTATATTTCAACCAACTATATGCTCCCAATCGGCGGGTTTTTGACCTGCCTTTATGTTGCCTATGTCGTAGATGAAAAGATTAAGCAATCAGAGTTTGGGTCGTCGGGTGCTTTGTACATGACCCTCAGTATCTTATTACGATTTGTAACTCCGGTCGCAGTTTTTATTGTGATATTAAATGGTCTTGATTTGCTGCCGTTTGTGGAATAATAAAGCAGAAAATATAAGATGTCAGGAGCGCGGGGCTCCTGACCTACGGGAAATGCTTGAGAGTTTCGTCAGTTACTATTAGTTTGAACAAATTGGGGCGGGTCCCAGTTTGAACATGTAGTTAACCATATAGGTTAAATCTACAATATTGTAATTACCATCTCCATTGACATCCATCGCCTGAATAATTGGAGGTGTAGGGCCGCCCTTAAACATGAAGCTGACCAGATAAGTTAAGTCACCAATATTAACTTCATCGCTTCCGTCAATGTCACCGCAGATGAACTGAATATATTCGAACATAAAAATTTCCGAAGTACTTAAGTTGCCGGCAAGATCTTTGGCGATTACTTTCCAAAAGTATTCTCCAGCTTCAGGTAACTGATGATCAAAACTTAATTCAGGAAGCACTAAATTAGAATAAGTTGTTGTAGAGATGTCGTTGGGAAATGTAATCGAAGTAGAAATTAACAAATCATATACCACCGGTGACTCTAACCTTGATACAGATGTCCAGCTAAATGACATAACGCCATTGTTGGTTTCTGATGAATCTAATGGAAGCAGCAGTGATGGCGGATCAGGAGAAGTTGTATCAATTTCAAAAGAGTTTGTTTCAGAATATTCTGAACTGTCAGTACCGGCAAGATTAAATGCTTTTACCCTCCAATAGTGGACTCCCTCTGGGAGAGTTGATGCTAAATCATGAAAAACCGTATCAGTCAATTGGCTAATAACATCAATGCTGAATGTTGGGTCGGTTGAAACTTCCAGGCGATAACTGTCCTGGTTATGTTTCCATGATGTTGCCCATCTGAATTGCGGGTTAGAATTTGAGTATGAACTTTCTTCAGGAAATGTCAGGCGCGGTTCAAGAATTGGCAAATACCAGTTTGCAGTATAAACTTCTGAGTTACCATCTCTGGAATCTGTCCAGACGGCATTGATTTTGTCATAAAAAGCAGTGACTCCAATATACTCACCAATTAATCCTGCTCTGGGAGACCTGCTGAATTCGGGCTGGTCATCATAATAATCTTCCTCAGTTATTTTGTCATCCCAGTTAAGGATTGGAGCTGTGGAGCTTCTTAAATTAAAGGGAGATGAAGAGACATCTGTTATCCGGTGATTGCTGGTAAAAGATTCGCCACCATCAAATGAATAAGCGGCAAACAAGTCAAAATCCACGTAAGCCGTAGGTACCATTCGTTGGTCATAAAAGACAACAATTATAACACCCTCTTCATTGACAATTAGCCAGGGGTGAAAAGAATCAACTGAGTCTGAAACCACAGCATCATTGATTTGAATTCTGTCGGTCCAGGTCTGAGCGTTATCAGTGGATTTTATAAAATCAACATCGCTGGCACCGTTGTCTTCCGGTCCAAAATTTGTATATGATATATAGAGATTGCCATCAAAAGGACCACCGGTAATGTCTGCATCTCCGGCAGGTTGTGCGTAGGTATTTATTCCTCCGTTGGCAAGGGTAAATCCGGAACTTGACACAACATGATCCTCGTACGTAAAAGTCTGTCCTCCATCTGATGAAACCGAATGCTTTATCTTAATACTTGAACTGCAGGTCAGTCCTGAGTCAAGGGCATTCCCTAACCAGAATATGTGAACATCACCATTTGATGAAACAATTGGAATCGACAGCTGTCCGGCTGAAATGGGAGTAGTACAACCTGTTGATGTTTGATTGGGTCCAATTGTAATTGTGTCTTCAAACAGCATTGATCCGCCAACTGAACGAACAAACATGATTCTATTGGGGCCATTATAGAATCTTGTCCATGAACAATATAAATTGCCATCATGTGGTCCGCCGGTTCTATCAACGGTTATGAACTGCTTGTCTTCAAAAAGTCCTGCGGGCGGTGTATGATTAAGATTTGAAAATGGCCCTGTCCATGAAACGCCTTTATCTGTTGATTTGTAAAATGCAATTATTGACTCACCTGTAAATCCAAATGCGTCCCAGTCCAATACCGACATATAAAAATTACCCAATCTGTCAACCGTCAATGTTGGGTCAGATTGCTTGGAGTCAAGAAAGTAATATTGCATTGAAGCGCGTATGAGTGAATCTGTCCAAGTTAATCCGCCATCGGTTGATCTTCCAATCCCAATCTGCCTGTAACCAAGCCTGAAATCTCTCCAGTTGGATATAATTATGTTGCTGTCAGTTGGACAGAGGAATACCTGTTCTTCATTGTTTAAAAGTGCAATTGTAGTGATTCGGATATTTGGAGGAGGCGGATAAGCGCTGTCTGCGATGGCGATTCTTATTCCCAACGAGGAAAAAATCAGGAATAATGTTGAAGTTATACTAAGAAGTCTCATTGTTACTCATTTCTGGCGGTAGGTTTTATTCAATTTAGCACAAATTACAGCTTTTGCAATCCAATTTCACTAATTCGCAAATTCTGTCCAAAATTTCTGTGGGGGGGGGCAGATGGCCTCGGATGCCCCAATCTTCCAATAAGAAATGATGTCAGGAGCGCGAGGCTCATGAGCTACGAAAGAATGTCTAATGACCGGAGATTTCGACCTTCTCGTTTATTTCCCAAGCCGAAATATCATGCTACCAGAAGAATAAGTCGCCCTGAGCGGAGTCGAAGGGTCGTTGCCGCTTTGATTTTTCTTCAGAGATATGGCATCTCAACTACGCTCGATGTAACTTAGTAGCTGAGATTAAGAGAAATTATTTTCCTACTTTAAGACTCATCGCTCAGATATTTGATAGCTTCGTTTTTTAGTCTTTCAATTTCAGATTCTTTTAAGTCTTTGGTTAGCAAAAATTCGAAAAATTTCGTGTCAATTTTCCCAATCGCTGTCCGCCCAACCTTGCCTGAGACTTCATCTGTTTTTTCTTTCTCAAATTTAATATCCAAAGAGAAAGATTTTTGTCTTAGCTCATTTAAGGAATTGGCCGGGATAGTTAGAACTGTTTCCGGCGAGACATCTTTTACTACAACTCTGATAATTTTATCCGAGCTGTCAATTTTCTCAAGCTTCCTCCTGATAATTTCCATAACCTCATCCCCCCTTTTTCCCTTGACCGAACCAATCTGCAGATCGACCATTTGTCTGGTATTGACTTCATGAAATTTCAGCTTAAACGGCTCTAAATCCAGCTCAATAAAGCCCTTGGGGGTTTCCCTCTCTGCCTGAGAGAGCCTTTCTGATGAGCCGCTGTACCAGGCTCGCTTGCCTACCTGAGAGTAGTTGTGGTAGTGTCCCAGGGCTGTGTAGTCAAACAAGGCCATTCTGTCCAGCGGCAGCTCCTGCTCACCCAGATCAGCCATCGAAAACTCCGGCATCCCGGCGGCTACGCCGTGGAGGATTAAGATATTGTATCTTGAATTTTTATCCGGCCGGCATTTGCTTAACTCTTCTTTTAAAATGTCGGTATTCAAGCAATGGGGTAAGGCAAAAAAAGAGACATTTATAATTTTGAAAACTTCCAGTCTGCTCTTTGAAGCAACATGGAGATTTCTGATCTGTTTAAAGATATCAAGTGCTGCTCCATAGTGAGGCTGTTTGGGAGCATCATGATTTCCGGCAATGATTATAGTTGGAATATTATTGACATTGGAGAGGCGGTTAAGATGCTCAGAGGCGATAGCTATTATCCGGTTAGACGGCCTCACTTTGTCAAAAATATCTCCGGCATGAATGACGACATCCGGCTTGATCGCGATGATTTTGTCGATTGACTCAATAAAACTATTAACAATATCTTCCTGCCTCAGAGTCAAACCGCTTGGCGCTCGGCTGGTACGGTTTTCTCCCGCACCTAAATGGGAATCAGCAAAGTGGCAGATTTTCATTCAGACAAGATAATAAACATATCCGGAGAATAAAATCACAATTGTAAGATTAAAGAGAGATTAGTAAATTTCGAAACGGGCTATTCTGTCACGGAGAGTGTTGCGGGAGATTCCCAGAGTCTCTGATGCTTTGACCTGGTTACCGTTATAATATTCCAGGCAGGCAGAGATAACTGATTTTTCAAAAGCAGCTTCCATCATATGGTAAATCTTGCCCGGATAAGCATCAATCATCTGGGGCATTATTGGTTTGATCAATTTATCAAAAGATTCTGTGTAGTCTGACTCTAACAGACCGGTTTGGTCTTCCTGTACAGATTCTTCCAGGTCAAAGGCAGGGAAATCTTCCCGTTCAAGTTTTTCACCTTTTGATTTAACTAAAGCGGTATGAATATTATTTTCCAACTCCCTGACATTGCCCGGCCACTGGTATTTAAAGAGGTCCTGCATAATAGATTTTGGGATAGTTTTTTCCGGCTGTCCCAACTGTTGTGAAAAGAGAGTATTGAAATGGGCAATTAGTATTGAGATGTCTGAGCGACGTTCCCGGAGGGGCGGAATGTAAATTGAGAAGACTTTCAAGCGGTAAAAGAGGTCAACCCGGAAAGATCCTTCTTTCATCAACTGAACCAGTGACTTGTTGGTCGCTGCAATAATTCTGACATTAGCATCAATTGATTCGTTGCCGCCCACTCTCTCAAACTTTTTCTCCTGAAGGACCCGGAGAAGTTTTGACTGAGTCAGCATGGACATATCACCGATTTCATCCAAAAACAAGGACCCACTGTGGGCTTGTTCAAACTTCCCAATCCTTTTGTAATAGGCACCGGTGAAAGCTCCTTTTTCGTGCCCGAACAATTCTGACTCCAAAAGAGTCTCATGTAAAGCAGCACAATTAACTGAAAGAAAAGCATTGTTATTTCTTTTGGAATTGCGATGAATTGCTCTGGCAACCAATTCTTTTCCGGTACCGGATTCACCAAAAATTAAGACAGCGGCATCTGTTTTTGCAACCTGCCCAACCATCTTTGCTATCTCCACAATTTCCGATGAACTTCCGATAATCTCATCCATCTCGGCCGATTCTTGTTCTTCCACGGGAGAGGTGAATGGGCTTTTGGACTGTTGTGACTGACTGCAGGCTTTGTTAACAGTGTTGATGAGTCTTTCTATATCAAACGGCTTGGTCAGGTATTCAAAAGCACCCTCTCTCATTGCTTCCATTGCGTTCTCGGTTGAAACGAATCCTGATATGACAATTACCGGGAGGGATGCGTTTCTTTCTTTTAAATCTTTTAAAACTTCCAGGCCGGATATAGTTGGAAGATTAACGTCAAGCATGACGAGATCAAGGTTCTCGTGATCACCAACAAAATCAACAACGCCTGTGCCATCTTCTAAAAACTGAAAGGAAAATTTATCAGAATCAAAAAGATTTGCGAGCGATGAAGACAAATCTTTATCGTCGTCAACCAGCAATATGTTTTTCATAGTTTTTTTATATACCTTCCGGGTATATCAGATATATCGGTTGATTCCGGTGTTTATATAGGAATTTTTGGTTTCTGAGCCAAAATAAGTTGTCATTTTCTAAGATGAAAATGGCCGGAATGAAAAAATTATGCAAATCTTTTTCTATTTATTTCATAGTGAAACAGAAAAATTGTATATCTATTTATCAGCTAGAAAAAATGGCAGGATTCAAACAGATCGATAAATCTATTTGCCATCTGAGAGGAATTTTATGGCCGTACCCATCCAGATAAAATTGGCAAAAATTTCAATAAAAATTGAAAAAACCAAGATCCAGACAATTAGATCATCCCTGAATTTGTCAACAATTGATGCTGAATTGTTGGTTATGAATAAGATTAGGATTGGCCCGGCTAAAACCAGGATGGAAAAAGAGAGAGTATAAAAGGGATGCTTTCCAAAGAGCTTAAATGAATTTTTGAGTCCGTACAAAAGATTTGATTCACTTAAAGCAACAATTGGGATAACATAATAAAAAAGAGCAAAAATAAAGATATATATAGAAGGTAAGACAACGTAGTTAAACAGCATAATCCGCCTAAAGTGCCCTATCAAAAAGCTCTGAAACAAATCAGGAAGATAAACGGAGGTCAACAGAATCAGTCCGTTTGTCAATGTCCAACCTAAAGCGAGATAAAACCAAAGTTTAAAGACAGAGGAATCCCATGAATGAGACAAAGAGGCTTTTCTCAAAAACCTGATGTACATCTCTCTTGCAACATAGCCCAGAACCAATCCCTCAAGGAGTATCCCTAATACGAATTTTAGTCTCCCGGCAAAATACGGAAGCAGGATATAGTTGTTTGGATAGTGGGTAAAGGACTGGACTATTTTTTCATCAAATAACAAGGATGAAAATTTGAAAAATGTATAGAAAAACGGCGAAGAAAAATTATACTGAGAATAAAGCAAAAGCAGATTTATCAGAAGATACCCGGATAAGACCAGCCAGATTTTTCCCGTGAATATTATTTTCAATGTTTCAATAATAATATTAATGAAACGATTTGCATGACCAATTAAGTTCATCGGCTGGAAATCTTAATCAACGTTTAACAGAAATAATATTTGAACCAGCCCTCAATCCATGTCTGTCTTCTACAAAAAGCTGAAAGTAATAAGCCAGAGTATCCGGCAGATATGTAAAGAAGAAAGTGGAGTCTCTGTTATTTTCAATTGCTACAGCACGAGAGTCATCAGATAACAGACCGGGATTGAGAGTATCACGAGTCAGGATATAAAAACCAAAATCAACTTCGCTGCTCTTGCTCCAGGTAACCTCCACAACGCCGGGGTCTACTGTAAATGAACTGGATAAGATAAGCGGATCGGGTGCAAAGTTTAAAAAAGTAGTTCCTTCAACTTCGTTTGATGCACCAATATTACCGGATATGTTGTCTGTATATATTTTGTAATAATAAGTGCTGTTGTCATTTAGGCTGGAATCTATGAAAGTTGTCGTAAACTTATTTGTTATGGTAGTCACCTGGGAGGAAGTTTCTGTGACCATCGTTGCCGTATCCCTGAATAAACGGTAGGCATGAAAATCAGTACTCGGCTCCTGTGACCAGCTTAAAGAAATCTGGTAAGTAGAAATTGCAATTGCGGAAAGAAGAGCCGACTGAGGCTGACTGTAGATAGTAATCGTTCTAGAAGAAAAGGCAGTAATCTTATTGCCGGCCAAATCCTGCAGAGTTCCTCTAACCACTCCGTTAATAAGGGAAAAACCGAAAGGAACTTCGTAATATCCCGCATATATAGCATCATCAATAGTTATATCGCCATTGGACCCGTCATCAAATAACTTCAAATTATTGACCGTTCCAAAAGAAACAGCAGCTATTCCGCCGGCCTCTTTTGCAAAGAGGTTAAATAATATGGAATCTCCGGTTAGTATGGTGTCGCTGGCGACAAAAATAACTGAGTCAATCTCTACCTGGGTATCCAAAATAATGCTGTCAGATATCGGCTGGCTGGTGCTTGAGCCGTCATCAAATATCAATCCTACGAATACTCTCTTGCTTCCATCCGATCCCGAAAGCCTGAAATCTTTACTTGCCTGAAATGGCTCATTTGATGCATCGGCAAAGCTTGAATCTTCAGAAATAATCATCTCTTTTACAGGAATTAGGGAATTCACCTCTAACAGAACTGATCTGCTGTTGGTAAATTGATTGTCATTATTTATGAACAGAAACAGATTGCTAAACCTGATTGTCAACGGCTTTGAGGCC
>JACZYS010000209.1 GCA_022570975.1 Candidatus Zixiibacteriota bacterium
CTATTGCATCTACCATTATGTGTTGTGCTCCTGGGGTAAGAGAAATGATATCGGTGGTGGTGGCGGTGGTAGAACCTATTGGAGTTGTTTGATCAACATTTTCAAACCAAGTAGCGATCATCCAGATTTCGATAGCACCATCAGAACAGAAATCAGTATCCACTGTGATATCAGCACTATTGCCTTCATCATCGATTGGTTGATCATTCAAGGCATACAGGTAAGCAGCAACGTCTTTTCCAGTTCCAGCACCATCGTTGATGGATTGGATGCGCGGCGAACCCATTGAAGTAGTACCATAGTCAATGATAGGTGCTGCAGTTGGCAATCCGTCATTATAATATATTCCAACTACTAGCAATCTGTTCTGACCAGATGGAGCGAAATTAGAAATAACAGGACCAGATGTACAGTCTCCGGCTGCTGATGTAGGGCCACTTCCATGAATAACTGGGTCTGCTGCAACAAACCACGGTCTGGCTTCAGTGAAAGTTTGTGATTCTCCATATTCAATTTGAATTGGACCAAGTGCATACAGTTTTGGAAATTCAAGAGGAATTGAATATGTATATTCCACATAGGTTTTGTTGCCTATCAAATCTTTATTCCATGTTAGGATTTTTTTGTTTCCAACAGTTTGAATATCAGCATCAGTAAATAATACATCAAATACTGCGGGTACAGATTCTTGGATAGTTATGCTGTTCTCTTCAACAAATGAATCAATATCAATTCTTACGTTAAAGGAATTTGGATTGTTTATTGGATCAACCTTACTTTGAGCAGTTCTGATAATATCAAACTCAAAGAATTCTGCAACATCAAATGTTGTAGAAAATTCTATGTCAATACTATCAATTACTACATGTACATCAACAGTATGAGTTCCATTAATTGATGTGGTATACTTTGCATCATAAAGGCCACATTCAGAGTTTGCAGTTATTCCATTTCCAGATGAAAGTGTGGTAACATTTGAATTTGCATCATAAATATTCATAGAAAGATTTGCATCACAAACAGGGTGTCCTTGACCATCTAATACCACTATAACAAATTCTGCAGTTTCACCTGGTCGGTATGTACTCTTCTTTGTGTTTAGTGATAGTAATCCCCAAGCAAACTCGTCTTCTACAACATATGTTTCTCCATTCTTTGTTAGTGTGGTCTTTATTTTATACAAACCAGGCTTGATATCGCTATCTGAAAGAAGTTTAATGTCAAATTTTCCTTCTCTCATTTCTTCAAAGTCTGATTTTACATAGATGTTGTTTCCATTATGATCTAGTACCTCAATTGTGATTGTTTCATCTTTATCTACCCACTTGTCATGTTGTACAGATTTAGTATGATTCTTGATTTCTTTTCCAGCTTTCTTTAGATTTTCTTCGGTATAATATTCAAATTCAAATTCTGCATCTTCTGTGATTAGGTAACTTTGTTTCATAGTTGTCAATGTTGGTGTCATGATTAGTCCTGTTGTTACATTGTTAGTTGGAGTAACTGAGATGTTTTCTGTTGGTGAAAGATATTCGTAAATTTGTATGGTAGTGCCATTACCATTTGCATTGACATCGACATCGTCAACGTCCCAAGGATCTTCCGGAAAGACAGGCACTGACAATAAAGTAACTAACAGAAATGACAAAATTGTCAAAACTAAAATGGACTTTATATTTTTCATGTCATGCCTCCTTTTTATAAAAAATAATTGAATTTCTATCTTAATAGATTCTGTATAAGTCAGAGCGCATTTATTGCACTCTTAATCTATAAATAACCTATTATTTTGTCAAGGCTTATATCATTGTCGCAGATTCTGCGAAATTTGAAAGGATAGCATAAATAGATGTCTGGCTATTTATTAAATTATTGCACCTGATTGGATTAGCGCACTCAGGCAATTAGTCCCTTTATTCTTTCAAATACCATTTCAACCGAAATTCCGGTCATGCATCTCATATTATCATCACCTGTTTTGGGGCATTTATTCTTCACACAGCTAATACAGTCCAACTCTTCCAAGTAGAGCAATTCTTTGTTTTTGCTGATAGGAGAAGTCTCTTTGGGGTCATCTGCTCCCGAAATCAGAACCACCGGACTGCCAACCGAGGCTGCCAGATGTGCCGGACCGGAGTCGTTTCCTACAAAAAGTTCAGAGTGAGAAATGACAGCTGCCGACTCTCTGATGCTTGTCTTTCCGGCTAGGTTTAAGACTTCTTTGTTTCCGGCCGATGCCGAGATTTTATGACCTTCGGCAGAATCTTCCGGCCCTCCCAAAAGGACAATTTTGAAATCAGATTCAGAGATTAACCTTTTTATAAGGGCAACATAGTTATCTGTACCCCATCTTCTTGATTCTGCCACCGAGCGAAAGGCAAGAGTAACAAATCTGTCCTTTTGATCTATTCCGAAATCGCTGAGTATTTTTTCCGATGTTTCTATATCTTCATCGCACAAAAAGAGCTTGGGGGTAACGAGTGAAAGGGAAGAGTTGCTTCCTCTCAAAAGTAGATTAAAATAGAGTTCTGAGCGGTGCACTTCGTTTATAGGTTCCGGAAGATTAATTGGTTTGGTCAAAAGGAGTCTTCTGCCATCGGCAATGTAACCAATACGTTCTTTTACTCCACCCAGTTTAAATGAGGCGGCGGCTCCAAAAGAAGGTGGAAGAATATAGCCCAAGTCTGCATTTTCCCCGGCTATTATTTCTTTTACTTTCATAACTGAGATGAGACCGTGAATATGCGCTTTTGGAATTGGAATTATTTTGTCTATACCGGGATTATTAGAAAATATTTCTTTAAGCATGTCGGGGACTAAAACAGAAATTTCGGACCCGGGATAAGCCTCCCGGCACTCACTTATCATGGGCAGAGCCATTATGCAATCTCCCAGATGATTGGGAGTTCTGATAAGTATCTTACCAACCATTAGCCAGTATATTTGCTTTCCAAATCATGTATTTCAATTAGATATTTTTTTAATTCTTTCAAATAACTTTTCTTCGCTTTTAGTATTTGGCTTTCCAGTTTGTACTGGTCTGCCGGCAAGTCTTTCAAATCCTGTCCGTCTTCCTGCGCTTGCAACTCCTCTATATTTTTATCAATGTACCCCACAATCACTTGCCAAAATGAACCTCCCTTGCCCTGCTTCAAAACTTCCTGCTCATTGCTCAACTGAACTCTATCGGCTTGATGCGGAACGTAAACAACTCTCTTTATCTTTTTCTTAACCATTATCTTGCGGGCGGTGTAGCTGCGGCGGTTGGCTGCGCTCCGGCACCAGCCGTATTAAACCCTCCAATCTGCGGAGGCGGAAACAAATCAGGCCGGTTTCTTTTTATCAGCATCATATCTTTGTGCTTGCGTATGTGAGCAATAGACTGCCCATTTTGGTTGGCTTTTGCATGAATCTCAATGTGAACAACATGATCATCGCGTAGGCTGATCGTTGGCAACTTTTTATTATTGAGCAGAATGTTCTCATCCTCTGCTTGCCTCTCATCAACAGTAGGAGGGGACACCAACTCAATTTCTTCCTTAGTCATTCCCTGTAGCTTGCCTAGCTTTTTAAATATATACCGGCGGTTGTTGTTCGGGTCTTGCAATGCAAGCGCGGCATAACCGTTAAAAGATAGCTGCTCGCGCAACCGCTTAGCTTCCGATAAAACCTTTGACTGTATTTTCAAATCAGGGTCAACCGTAGAGATTATATTGTCGCGCTTCAACGGCCTCCAAATCGGTGCAGTAGCGCCTTGGATGCGTATAATCT
>JACZYS010000210.1:0-2935 GCA_022570975.1 Candidatus Zixiibacteriota bacterium
CGCAACAAAAGCTCCGGGAAAAAGATAGAAATTGTGTGGATTTGCGGATACGGCGCCGGACAGCAACAGTGCGCTGGCCAATAAAGATAATACCACATTACCAACAAGAGGAATATTCTTAAAGATGTAGTTATATAGCAACAGGAGGACCAATGAAACAGCTACAATGGCCAAGAGAACAAAATCTGTAAAAAATATTACTATCAGCGAAGAGCTTCCCAATGTAATGGCCAGTTTCCAGGCATAGGTTGGAGAAATTATCTTCTTAACCAATACTCTTTGAGGATGATTAATTCTGTCAGCTTCAATATCAAGAATATCATTAATTATATTACCGGTTGCACAAACTAAGAAGGCTGAAATCATCATGAGAATTGTCCGATAATGTGACAAGACCCCAGAACTGAGATGAGCACCCAAATATATTCCCGTTGAAGCTAAGACACAATTTAAGAGTCTTATTAATTTCAAATTGCCAAGTAGGAATTGCATACAAAATAATATGACATCTATAATCAGCGGTCAACTTAGAAACCGGAAGAAAATGTCATTGTGACATTTGGTGCATCAAAAGATGTCATTTCACCCCATGAAAAAGTGAATTTTAGAAGTTTGCTTGACGACAAAAGAGCGATACCTCCCCCATGGCCTGTTCGATAGAGCTTTTGGTCAGAGTTATCAGCATTCTCATCATATTCGGGCAGAAACAGATATCCGTTATCTATAAAAAGAAAAAAGTATGCACTATTAAACCTGATCCGCGTTTCTATAGTTGCCAGCAGTGCTTTTTCTGTTGGGAACTGTTCGTTCTGGTATCCTCTCAAGGTTCCTTCGCCTCCTATTAAGTAAAGTTCAGAAAGCGGTGGGTTAACCAATTTCGTTTGAAGTCCCATGTAGTTAAAGAATAAAGCTGACATAAATTTCCTATAAATGCTTTTGTAAAATTTAAAGGAAATTTCATTTTTAAAGTCGTTGAAAGCTTCTTCTGAACTTTTGCGATAGAGATATTCAATTTCCCATTTTGTTGACCAGCCATTTATAGGGTTCAACATATTGCCTTTCATTTTTCTGAGAAGTGAAAAACCGGTTGAATAAGCTATGAAATCTGAAGATGTATCTGCCGGTTTCACTGATTTTATACCGAGCATTAGAGATGATCTGTATTGATTGTTTATCTCAATCGACAGAGAACTATTTATTGCAAACTGATAAAACTCATCCCGGTAATCTCTTGTCGAAAGATGAATGCTGATTTCACTTCTGTTCTCAAGTAGAAACAACGGCTGCCGGTATTCAATATCCAGATTAGACCTGAACTCTTCCTTTTTTTCAGAATGAATTGAGACCGACTTTCCCCGGCCAAATATATTGGTGGCCGCAAGACGTATTGAATATAGCAGTTTCTTTTTATCACCGCCAAAATAACCGACTCCCCCCTCAAAATTGATCAATTGTTTTTCATCAAAATTATAGACCAGACTTGCCGATGTTAACCCCGGCAAGGGAACAATTTCAAGCGGCCTGTTGAATTTGACGAATGAGATTTGCTCGGCCCGGCTCTCGGCCTGTGATAACAGGTCTGAGTTAATGAATTTTTCTTTGGAAGGTATAAGAAATTTCCTGAGGTATTTTGGGTCAGTTCTTTTTAATCCATTTAGTCTTGTATGGCTGACTATCAGCTTGGGACCTTTTTGGAGGTTGAGGCTGACATTAATTGAGTTTTCTATTTTTTCAAATTCGACAACATTGATTGAGGCATAGTAGAAACCTTGCCGGTAAAGTTTGTTCAGTTCTCTGTCAATTAAACTTGTAAGCAAAGTTTCTGAATATGATTCTCTTATTGAAAAAGAAAAAGTGCTGTCACCGGTGAGTCTGATGGAATCAATCATAGAGCGCGTGCTACAATTTATTTCTATGGTTGAATCAGCAGTGACAACGGTTGCATCAAAATATCCGTAATTGGCAAATATGATATTTGCAGAATCCAAAGTCTCAAGAAAATCAGAATCAGGGTGGGAAAACAATTCTTCCAGTTGTTTTTTTGCAGGTGAATGGTCGCACCTGACAACTACTTTTGATACGGTAAAAGATGAGGTTAAAATAACCAGAATCAGAGTTACCATATATAATTTAAAATATTTCATAGCTTAAAATTTCGCGACAAACTCCCCTCGAAAAACAACCACCGGTTTTCTTTCATCGGAGTGTTTCCCGGTCATGGTCAACTTCAAACGATACAGCTTAGCAATACTGTAATTGGCGGCCAGTTTCCAGATGGCACCCTTTGTTCCCATTTTGTTGTCTATTAACTTATATGACAGGGTGCCGGCATCTCCGTTTATTTTCTGGCTGTATAACTCAAGCGATGAACTCAATTTACCTCTCTTTTTTGAACGGAAGTTACTTTCCAAAATGAGATTGTAAATTTCTGATTTGGTGTTCGGGCTTGCGTTTGCTTTTCGATAATTTGTTCTCAGGACATATTCATATGAGTTCTTGTTTATACCAATTGAGATGCCAGTTTCAAAGCCGTTGATCTTTCCCCCGTTGCTGAAATAACTGTCCCGGTTATAGAGAAAGGCTTCATATGACTGGCCAAAATAAAAGTTTCCGGAAACCTCTCTGAGCTCAAGTTTTGCGATGCGATCGGTTTTATTTATGTCGGTACTGTTTATGAATCTTTTCTCTATTATTTCTCTGGCCGTAATGTTTATGAAGTAGCTCTTCTCAAATGGTAAGAGTCTGGCATCCAAATCATTTTTCCGCAAGTAAAAGAGATATGGCTCTTTGCTGTCAGAATAAAAAGGGATAATCCAAAGCAGAGTTCTTTTACCGGATTGCAAAAGCTCTTCATTGATGCTGGTATTGTATCGAATCAGAATCTTATCCCATCTTTTGCTCAGGCGAAAACTTTTTTCGCCATTTTTTATCTTTC
>JACZYS010000210.1:2945-3748 GCA_022570975.1 Candidatus Zixiibacteriota bacterium
TTTCTCGCATTAGATAACAGCTCATCAACTTTTATGAAATTTCCTTCCGGGTCAGGAACATATTCACCGTTTTCGAAAATGAAATTACCTTCACCCCGGTTGACTTCAATATATCTTATCCCTCTCGGATTTTTATTCTCCGTGGTCAGATTATATAACCCGTTTATGGAAATATGTTTTTGTGAGTTATTGTAGCCGTATTTTATTCTGCCCAAAAAGGCATCATCCTCTGTATCTTTGAGTTTGAGCTGTTGGTACGATAGTTGGGCATCCACAGTCACCTGTTTCAGTTTTCTATTGGAGCTGAGCGAGTAAATTTTTCTTTCCAAATTGTCTTTCCAGAATATGTCCAGCGAGTCATCGTTTATAAATTCGTATGAGATTTTTTCATTTTTGAATTTGAGATAAACTTCCGACTTGTTCTGTCTTTGCCCCTGAAGATTCACATAATAGCTGTTTGTTCTGTTGCTTTTTTCAAATAGGAATCCGGTCGTCGAATTTTTGGTGAGGGGGAGTTTTATCTCACCGCCGTATATCTCAGCATTTCCATCTCCATTGTTGTCAACTGTGCTGTCCAAATGTGAATCGACATTCTTAAAGTTAAGATTTATTGCAAACCCTTGGGTAACAAAATAATCTGAACTCACAGAAAGATATGTAGAGTTGAATTGGTTTTTGTATTTGAGATATGAGATTTCGCTTTTGAGTTGTAATTTATCAGTGAATTTGAATACACTCCTGCCGGAATGCAGGGCCTCGTCAAAATTTGTTCTGAACAGATTTGGGAGATTATATTTGTAGGC
>JACZYS010000211.1:0-1486 GCA_022570975.1 Candidatus Zixiibacteriota bacterium
TTCCATCTTCGAGCAGACCATTTTTCACACCCATCCTGGTCAGATTGGAGGCGATTGCTTCCAAGCGGTTTGTTTCTTTTACTTTAAGTTCTGAAGCATCACGTATGACCGTGGTCCCTTTGCTGAAAGCTCCCATAACGGCAACGATCGGGATTTCGTCAATCAGCCTTACCGTTGTTTCTCCTGAAATTTTTCTTGAGGTCAGACTGCCGCCGGTGACGGTGACGGTTGCTCTTGGCTCATTGGAAATTGTTTCTTTGTCTGTGATTTCAACTTTGCAGCCTATTTTTTTTAAGTGGTCCAAAATGCCGGATCTGGTTGGATTTATGCCAAGATTTTTGACCGTGACCGTTCCACCTGAAACAGCTGCCGCCGCAAAGAAAAATGAAGCGGTGGAAATATCTCCGGGAATATTTATTTCTCCACCTTTGATTTTTGTCTGGGGAGTAACCACAATCTCTTTCTTGAAATCTTCGGGCATTATCATTTTCTTTTTGCGGGGGTCGTTGGGATCTGGTATTTGAACCATGCTGATGACCCTGCTTGTGATATTTTCACCGATAGCCTCAATCATTCTTTCGGAGTGGTCTCTTGTTATGGAGTCTTCCTTTAGTGAGACCGTACAGGATGAACCTAACCCTGCAAAGAGCAATGCTGATTTCACCTGTGCCGAGGCGACCTTGAGCCGATATTCAAACGGCATCAGTTTATGGCCTCTTATTTTCAGGGGGAGCATATTGTTTTCACCAAAAAACTCAGCACCCATTTCTGTTAACGGCTCAATGACTCTTTTCATCGGCCTTGACCTCAAAGATGCGTCACCGTCTAAAGTAACTTCCACATTGTCAAGCCCGGCAATAATTCCGGCCAGCAGACGAGCCGTGGTTCCGGAGTTTCCGCAATCAATTATTTTATCAGAATCAACCTTAATTTGTTCCGGCGGTGTCAGGGTCATTTCAAGTTTTGATTTTTCAATTTTCACCCCCAGGGCCTCGGCAGCTTTAAGTGAACTGGCACAGTCCATATTATCAGGGAAATTAATGACCGAAATTTTATCTTCTGAAATTGCAGAAAGAAGAGCAACCCGGTGGGCAATTGATTTGTCACCGGGAACTTCAATTGTTCCTTCTATTTTCTTAACCGGCTTTAAATCTCTTTTCATTCAAGTGACCTGTTCACAACTGCGGCCAGCGGTCTGATTTCGGCAACAAGTTGGCCAAACATTTCCGGCGTCAACGATTGGGGGCCGTCGGAAAGAGCGTTGGCCGGGTCATGGTGCACTTCCAACAAGAGACCATCGGCTCCCACGGCAATTGATGCTCTGGAAAGCGGAATTACTTTGTCTCGTCTGCCTGTTCCATGACTTGGGTCAGACAGAATTGGAAGATGACTGACTCTTTTTACAAACGGTATGGCCGACAAATCTAAAGTGTTTCTGGTATGGTCGGCAAATGTTCTCACGCCGCGCTCACAGAGGATAACCTGG
>JACZYS010000211.1:1496-3745 GCA_022570975.1 Candidatus Zixiibacteriota bacterium
TAAATTAAGTGACAAAGAAATTGAATCTGTTTATGGCCACTCGCGTAATCTTGTAAAACTCGCAGAGGAGGGAGATCCTCTCGCCATGTCTCTTTGGAAAGATTACAGAAAGAACGTGCTCTTCCGCCATAAGGAATTCTTCCAAAGTGGCAGCCATGCCTCGTTTCAACAAAATCGGTTTGGACTGCTGGCCAGCTTTTATCAGGAGGGAATAATTTTGCATGTTGCGCGCCCCTATTTGGATAATATCGGCAACTTCAGAAACAAGACCGATGACTTCGGTATCAACCGCTTCGGTTACAATTTTCAAATCAAACTTTGTTCTTACTTCACTTAAGATTTTTAGCCCTTCCTCTTTCAACCCCTGAAAAGAGTACGGCGATGTTCTCGGCTTGTAAGCACCAGCCCGGAATATTTTTGCTCCGGATTTGGCTACTTTCTCGGCAATAATCATGGCCTGATCCCGGCTTTCAACCGAGCAGGGACCGGCACAAATGACAATTTCTTTTCCGCCAATTTTGATGCCGTCAACATCCACAATCGTATCTTCCTGTTGAAATTCCCGACCGGCCAGTTTATAAGGCTGGGTGACATGGATAATATTGGTTACGCCAGGCTGGGACAATAGTTTGTCAGAGTCAATCTGCGCCTTGTTTCCGGTAACCCCAATGGCCGTTCTGGTAGCACCCGGCATGGGGTGGGACTTGAGTCCCATTGTTTCTATCTCTTTGCATACATTTTCTACCATTTTTTTGGTAGCTTTTGAATCCATTACTATAAGCATTTGTAACTCCTGGAAGCCGAGCGGAATACTTCCTCAAGGGATTTTTTATTTTTGATTCTGCCAATGACCATATTCATATTTTCTGAATAAAGTTTTAATGACTTTATTATTTCCTTGCGGTTATTGTCAATAATTTCAGCCCAGACTGAATAAGGTGATCCGGAAAGCCTGAGCATGGACTTAAGTCCCGGGCCGGCCAGTTGAATCAGTTTATGATTTACTTGCGCTCCCAGTAATGTTGAAATCAGCTGGGGCAGATGTGAAATTTCTGAGACCAGTTCATCGTGAAGTTCTGCGGTTATATAGGTCGGCTTGGCCCTCAGTTTTTTAATCATCCAGTTAAGTTTTGCTTTATTGGTTTTGTTCAGCTTGACAGAATCTTCCAGATACCAGGCGTGATTGCTGAAAAGTTTCCCCGATGAATTCTCAAATCCTTTTTTCTCCCTGCCGGCCATAGGATGAGTCGGTAGGAACTGCGTTCCGGTTTGAAATTTTAGTTTTCGTGAAACTCTTTTGATTGGGTTTTTCACGGCACCGGTATCAATAATAAGGCAATTGGTTAGATCTTTAGTTTTGGAAAGTCTGATAAGCATTTGCTCGTTGGCAGTGTGGGTTGCTGAAAGAATAATTATATCAGATCCGCTGACGGCTTTGTTGAAATTCTTTTCTGTGCTGACCTTATGTGTTTTGTTCTTTTTCAATCTACTTAAAACTGTCGGGCGGTCATAGGCGGTGACCAGAGATGTCTTTGAACCTCTTTGTTTTTGGAAATCCAAGGACATACATCCGCCAATAAGTCCGTAACCGCAAATTGTTATCTTGTTAATTAAGACGGCCATAACTACATCTCTTCCGGTGCTTTAATGCCCAACAAATTCAGACCATCTTTTAAGACAATCTGAACTGCTTTTACAAGTGACATTCGAGCCATGGTCAGCTCCTCGTTTCCTTCGACAATAATTTTTATTATCTTGAAATCTGCTGTTTTTCGCTGATAGAATGTATTAAATGCAGTTGCAATTTTTAACAAATAGCGAACGACAAAGAATGGCTCATAATCTTTGGCTGCATGTTGAATAACAGCCGGATAATCTGCAAGTAATTCTACTAACCGCTCTTCTTCTCCCTCCAGCCCCTCCGTAACCTTCTCAAGCACCGCACCGAGATTGTCGCGGGTAGAGGTAGTAAGACTCCCTATCTCCGGCTCCGACAAGTCCTCGATTGAGACTTCTCTGTCGCTCTCTCTTCTCCTAAGCTCCCTATAGCACTCATTAAGTGCTATGCGATGAACCCAGGTAGAGAAGCGAGACTTCCCCTCAAACCCGTCTAGCCCTATAAAACAGCGCGAGACTGTTTCCGATACGACATCTGGAGAAATCTCTCGTAGCGTAGCTGCACTAACTTCCTTAGCGTGCTGGGACAAGAGGAAAAAAAGTTTCTCCCCTAACTCCTCTTTCTGTTGTCC
>JACZYS010000028.1 GCA_022570975.1 Candidatus Zixiibacteriota bacterium
CGGCACTCCTCCCTGGAGCGCTGATGGTCGCACAATTTATTTTGTCTCGATGCGTACCAAGGATTGGAATATCTGGAAAGTTTCATTTGACACACAATCCGGAAAGGCTGATAATGATTTTGAGCAAATGACATTTCTTACTGATGCGAGAATTATGTATCCAAACGTAGTCGGAGATAATGACAAAATTTTATATGCCCTAAAAAAGAAAATAAATACCGTTCATGTAGCTGATGTTGCTGACCCCAAAACGTATGCGACTTTGGCACGAGGAATAAACCCTTCGCTGTCTCCTGATGGCAAGATGATTTACTACGTAGGTGAAGGCTCTCAAGAAAAAGACCAGGGGATTTTTGCTGTTGCATCTGACAATGGAATTCCACAAAGATTGACAAAAGTCAATCCGGCGGCGGCCCTAAAAGACCTTTCTCCTGACGGCAAAAGACTGGCATATTTCAGTAATTTTGAAAACGGGCGGGGACTCTTTGTAGTTAGCGTTAATGGTGGAGATCCAAAACTGCTCATGAAAAACGAATGTGCAGATTGTAGTACTGCTCCTCGTTGGTCGCCTGATGGCAAAAAACTGGCCTATACTTATAAAGATGGTCTCTATACCATATCTTCTTCAGGAGGAGCATCTAAAAAACTATCGACATTATATGGCTGGGAATCTTGGACAGTGCGCTGGTCTCCGGATGGCAAACATATCGCCGCACTTGCTTATGGAAAAGCAAACGAGGAAAACGCAGTTTATGTTGTACCAGCTGAGGGGGGTGATGCAAGACTTTTAAGCGGAAACAACATGGATTACAAAGAGGGTCTGGAATGGACACCCGATGGACAAAGCCTTGTATATCATCTCTCAAGGAAAAATAGTAGAATACTTAAAACTTTTCTTGATGGACGACCACCGGAGCTATTCTTAGATAAACCCGACTCATGGGACTATTTCGGAGTTTGGGCACCTGACGGTAAGAGCTATTTCTTTCTTAACTCCTCTCCAAGTAAGTCATGGGATCTGGATATTCTTGATACTGAGAGCGGTGAGTTCACGCGTTTTGCAACAAACGCAGATCTTCCAAGCTGGAGTGCCGACGGAAACACGATAGCCTGGACAACGGAGATTGCTATTCAGCAGTTGTGGTTAATGGAAGATAACAAATAGGACTAAACTTCAAAAGAACGATGGAATTAAGTTTGTAAAATAACAATTGAAAGGAGAAATTAAAATGAAAAAAGTAACTTATATAACAGCCCCGGTAATGATTTTGTCACTCTTCGTATTAGGCTGTGGTCAAGAGGCGCCTACTGTTTCGAATCAGAATGAGATTGATCCACAAGTAAGCTCCAATGTGACAGGAAATCCAAATGGCAGTTGCTGCCCACCGTACTTTGTGTTAAAATTTGAGCCCGGGAATTCCACAGATCTCAACGGAGATGACTGGGTCTGCCAAATGGATGCACCCGGTGGCACGGTCATTATCGATAATAACTTTATCGGTGATTGCATTACTACCTGTCCTCCTAATTGTGGTGGAGGGGGGGTTTAGCCGTTATCGGCATAATTCTGAATACGCAAAGTAAACAATTCTGATATGGAAAGGAATTAGTACTATGAAGAAAATTTCTTATCTTGCGGCAATTGCGGTAATCTTAGCACTCTTCGTGTTAGGATGTAGTCAGGGGGCGACTACTTCATCGAGCCAGAACGAGATTGTTCCCCAACTATCTTCTGGGTTGACAGGAAATCCAATTGGCAACTGCTGCCCGGAAGGTTTCGTCTTTGAATCTGGGATTGGGGATCCCAAAGATCGAAATGGAGATGGCGCGGTCTGCCGAAGGGTTACAAATGGAAATACGATCACCTTCGATAACAACGCTGCCGGCGATTGTTGTTCTCCATATGTTCCTCCTGGTTGCATTTAACGGAAGAAAACAATAAGAAATAACTTATGATTAAAGAGAATTTATTATGAAACAATTGTTCATTATCACCTGTTTGCTCCTTATGACATTTGATGCATCGATCAATGCAGAGACCAGTCCGGAAGAGTTGCTGGAATCAGGAGTGTACAAAGCGGAGGTCAAAGGTGAACTTGAGGAGGCGATCAAAATCTTTGAACAAATAGTCAAAGATTTTCCTCAGGATCGGCAAGTTTCGGCTCAAGCTCTTCTGCATCTCGGTTCCAGTTATGAAAAACTGGGCAACCTAAAAGCCGAAGCCACATATCAACGGCTGATAAAAGAGTATGGAGATCAACAGATTGCCGTTTCTGAGGCTCGTATAAGACTACAGAAAATGCGCTATGATGAACTTGCCAATGGGATACAAAGCAAAGATTCTTTACCCAAATATCAACTTGCCCTCGATGCTCATTTACCGATAGTACATCCTCTCAGCAAGAGACAATTTGATATGTCTCCGGACGGTGAGAAAATCGTCTATCAGGGAAAAGAAGGTCTCTATGTTTCAGACAACACTGGGACGCTTCGCCAAAGGATTGTTGCTCATAATCCCGATCGAACTAAATGGCAGACTATATGGCCACATGTTGGATACCCTCGTTGGTCTCCTGATGGGAAGAGGATTGCTTATGTAACCGGTAAGCGATCAGCTTCAGATCCTGATAAATACATTTATACTATGGCGATTGTCAGACCTGATGGAAAAGAACACCGGGTGCTTGCTCCTGAACTAAACTCTTACTTTCAACGAGGTTTTTGCTGGCTTCCGGACGGCAACGGGTTGACTTTTCTGTCAAATGCGGGTCTGCAAACTATCAATCTCAAGGGAAAAGTTGTCAGAATATTGGAGGGTAAATTTCATAGAACCGCTAGGTTATTCGAATATTCTCCTGATGGGCGTTGGCTTCTTTTTCAGCAGAAACCGAAAAATAACTCCAATAGCTACGATTATGATTTTTATGTAATTCCTGAGAGCGGAGGAGATCCTATATGGGTCAGCGAATCTGCAGGGTTCGATGGTCAACCTACCTGGAGTGCTGATGGAAGCACAATATATTTTGTCTCAGAACGTGGCAAGAATTGGAATATCTGGAAAGTTTCCTTTGACACGAAATCCGGTAAAATGGGCGACGAATTCGAGCAAGTGACATTTTTTACTGATGCAAGAATCATGTTTCCAAAGGCTATTGGAGATCAGAACAAGATTTTGTTCTCACTGGACAAGAAAACGAATACTATTCATGTCGCTGATATGGCCGATCCCAAAACCTATGTGACATTAGCCCGGGGAGTGAAGCCTGCACTTTCTCCCAATGGAAAGACTGTGTACTATGTGGGAGAGGGTCCGACCGAAAAAGATCAAGGAATATTTGAGGTGGATACTGACATTGGTAAATCACGAAGATTGACAACAGTCAAACCGGTTGCGGGTGCGAAAAATCTCTCTCCTGATGGTCGCAAGCTGTCGTACTTCACCGACCTGGAAGACGGGCGGGGACTCTATGTGCTTCCTGTCAACGGTGGAGAACCACGTTTACTGCTAACAATAACAGGCTGTACAAATGACTGTGCTGACCCACGCTGGTCGCCAGACAGTAAAACGTTGGCCTATACTTACAAAGATGGCTTGTATACGATCTCTGTTCAGGGAGGAGTTCCGAAAAAACTCTCAACAATGTTTCTATGGGAATCATGGACGGTTCGATGGTCTCCTGACGGCAAACACATCGCTGTCCTTGCATATGCAAAATCCGAGGCAGAAAATGGTGTCTATGTTGTACCGGCAGAAGGTGGTGAGGCAAGACTTTTAAGCGGAGATAATAAGTATTATAAGGAAGGACTTGAATGGACTCCAGATGGACAAAGCCTGGTTTATCATCTATCAAAGAAAAATAGCAGCATTCTCAAAACCTATCTTGATGGGCGTCAACCGGAACTGTTCTTAGCAAAGCCAGACGAATGGTACTATTTTGGAGTTTGGGCTCCCGATGGCAAAAGCTACTTTTTTCGTAATTGGGTCGATGAGGGATGGAAACTGGAAGTGTATGATACCGAGACCGAAGAGTTCTCGCGTTTCTCCAAGAATGCACGTCTCCCCAACTGGAGTGCCGATGGAAAAAAAATTGCCTGGACAACAGAGAGAGCAATTCGGCAGTTATGGTTGATGGAGGATAACGGCAATAGATAATTCTCAAGTAATTCTGTAGGGAGCAAGTCTGTGGTTCACACCCAAAACAGCTGCAAGTTCTATAAAAATAGCTCCCCCAATTAGACGAGTTTCGCAACTTTTTAATGTTTAATAATCAAGAATCTTCAGCAGATATTTTGATACAATTGGCCAATCATTCAAGAAGTGACAATCGTTGACCAAATCATTGAATCTCTAAGAGCGGTAACAATCTGTGAGACAACAAATTATTAGTTTGGTCATGTAACAGTTTTTATTTTAGATAATTAAATATTCATAGCATTAAAATTCAAAGAAGCAAGGCAACTAGTATGTCTGGCTAGAAAAATTGACTCGATATTACTATTCCGCTTCTTTGATTGCCAGAGTGAATCCTCCCAGCTCTTTACCATTAAGCCCCTTAATAGCTCCAGCTCCTTGTTTGTCAAATGTCATTTTGACGTAACAAGAACAATTAGTACTGTTATCAACTGATTGTTTTTCTCTAACGATTTTATCTACTTGACCATAGCGTTCAAAGGCCATTCTAATTTGAAATATCGAAGTTTTTGGCGACAAATTTTCAACGTATAAATTCATACTATTCTCCATTCATAAATATTTAAGTAATCCAAATAGACATTAACCATATTTGGATTGTGCATCGTGCATAGAGTGAAAAGTAATTACCCATTCACCAGATTAAGCATGAACTGATATATCGAACTAAGTTATTTCGGTGAATTACTGTTAATGAATTTCTGTTTAAAGAAGGAGACTGAGTTCTTGCAGTCTCCTTATAGTTTCAATTCATATTACTAATAAGAACTGCCGTACTTATTGCCACCACCACGATTGCCACTATCTGTACGTGGCTTTGCTTCGTTAACTTTTAGCTCTCGTCCATCAACTTCTTTACCATTGAGACCACTGATCGCTGACATAGCATCATCCTTTGATGACATTTCAACAAATGCAAATCCTTTTGGTCTGTTGCTGTCACGGTCCATTATCACTTTGGCGGATGTGACTTCACCAAAAGCCTGGAAGGCTTCACGTAACTGTTCTTCTGTCGTATCAAACGACATGTTTCCGATGTAGATATTCATACTACACTCCTTAATTGCTTACCCCGAAGCGAACTGGTTTCTTATGAAGACAGATACTTCAAGATAAAATGACTTTTGCGCATAATTACGCTATCAATTCGAGAATAAGCTTTTGCGATGTGTTGTGATTTATGACAAAACTACGTAAAGGATCGAACTCAAATCAAAGTTTACGTTATAGTATATCGGTTAAGTTGATAAAAACCTACTACTATTTTTGTAATTTGAATCTATTTACATTTAGATTTAGATCAATATATCAGAATAAGTCCAAGTATAATTTATAAGTCTATATATATGAGACGCTTAGTGCATGTGTTGAAAAACATCAACTGAGCATAATTCATTTGCTCCCCAATTAGACGACTTTCGCAACTTTCTGATGTATTGTCATACAACTGAATTGATTAACTATATAAAGATCTTTGCCAAGATTTAATGAAAAAATTAAGCTATGAACTACTATTGATCGAAATCTATCCTTCTGAGAGACAATGATTTAAGGATTAAATGCAAAAAATATTAAATTTCTCCTTGACATTTTATCCTTTTTGTCGACATTTAAGATAAAGGAGTCTGAAATATGGAATTGAGTCATGATACTTTCTAAAAGCTGTGTATATGCAATAAGAGCCACGCTCTACATTACTGCCCAGGAAAATAGGGAGTATATCCCGGTCAAAGAGATTGCAAAAGAGCTAAATCTCTCCTTCCATTTTTTGACCAAGATTCTTCAGGGATTAACCAATGCTTCATTAATGAAATCTTATCGCGGTCCCAATGGAGGAGTTGCCATGGCACGATCTGCTGATAGTATCTATCTTATTGAAGTGATTGATGTTATGGATGGTCTTGACATTTTTAGCGAGTGCCTGCTGGGCCTGCCCAACTGTAATGATATTAATCCATGTCCTCTGCATGAGGAGTGGGCAAAAAACAGAACCAGTATCCACAAAATGTTTCAGACAATGACTCTCTCGCAGATAGTGAACAATATTGATAAGTTAAGATTAGGATTGTAGGGATTCCATGTTAAATAAATCGCCATTTTTTTATGATGAATTTAAAGATAAAGTAGTCTGTTGTCTGAAATATGAACAATTGGAGAATTTTTGATATGAACAGACAAAATGTTCAAATTAAACCCCATGTTCTGCCGCTCAAAATCTATTTGGGCGTAGGTGGCTTTCTTATATTTCTAACGCTGATTACTGTCCTGATAGCCCGGATGGATTTGGGTCCCTGGAATTTAGCTGTTGCAATGTCTATAGCGGCGTTCAAGGCGACACTTGTTCTCTTGTTTTTCATGCACCTGAAATATGACAACAAGATGTATTCAGTCCTCTTTATCATCTCAGTTTTGACGTTGGCAGTATTCATTATTTTCATCCTGTTTGATACTCTAAGAAGAGGTGATATAAATAAGGTAAGAACTACTTACGAGAACAAGTATGCAATAATATACGACATTGATGGTAAGCCCGTGCCTCTTTCTGATAGACTGTCACTCGGTAATGGAGCTACGAATTATGCCAAATTTTATCTTGAGCATGGATATGGACCTATTAAAGAGATTCTAACTTTTAATAACATAGACAGTTCAATGGCGCTGGAAGGCTCAAAGTTATTTGACCAAACCTGTGCAAATTGTCATAATCTGGATTCAAGACATATTGGACCTCCCTTACGTGGTGTAACATCTTTCAGATCTAATACATTCATAATGAATATGATTCTTAATCCTGAAGAGAATATCAAGAAACATCCAGACATAATGGCTCTTCAAAAGAACTACCACACAATAATGACTTACCAATATTTGAATAAGGATGAAGCAAGAAAGATTCTTGAATACTTAAGAATAGAAGCTGGAAATAATCCGGGAGTGAAAGATGGAGAAACAAAAGATAATTCAAAATAAATTTATGAATACTAAGAAAAGAATAACAATTTTAACTTTGGAGTTAACATGGGAAAACTATTAACAATAATATTTATAGGAGCTTTGTTGTTGTCATCAACTATCCTATATACTAATACAAAAGCGATACCTGCTTTCGCTCGCAAATATGAAACAAGCTGTGTGACTTGTCATATTGGATTTCCAAAACTTAATTCATTTGGAGAAGCTTATCGGCTGAATGGATATCAATATCCAGAAGATGACGCCGATCAGACCAAAGATGAACCAGTATCGTTAGGTTCTGAATCATATAAAAGGGTTTTCCCCAAAGCAGTATGGCCCAATGATATCTCAGGAAAACCTCCTATAGCTTTAAGAGTAGAATCGGGATTTGAATATGACAGGACTGAAGAGATAAAGACCAGTTTTATCGCACCTTCTTTAACACTGTTTTCAGCCGGAACTATGGGCGAAAATATCGGATTTTATGCTGGTGCCCATCTCTTTGAAGAAGGTGAAATTGGCTCTCTCGGTAGAGCTTTTATTCAGCTTTCAAATTTTCTTGAACCAAAACTTGGGAAGAATACTCTAAATATCAGACTTGGGCAATTTATTCCAAACATTGTCTCTTTCTCAAACCATCGTGGGTTAGCAGTTACTCCTTATGCATATAACACCTATTCTGCAACATCGGAGGGGTTCAGTGGCGGACATGCTCACGGCTCAACATCATTTGGATTAGAAGCACTTCAAGTTGGTCTTGAATTATCTGGCATTATTAAAAGCAAATTTCGTTGGGGAGCAGGATTAGTGAATGGAGCAGGAAGTGCAACTGAAACAAATTCTGCCAAAGACGGATACTTCAAAGCTGATTATAAATTTGGAGGAATGGGCTACGATGGTTCAGAGAGCAACCCTGACCAGTCAGGTAGAAATTGGGTTGAAAAATCCATTGCTATTGGCGGATTCTCATATTTCGGCAGCACCAAAAATAATGATTTGGCAGGACCGAATGATTTAAAAATCGCAAGATATGGAATTAATATAAACCTCTACTGGAATAATTCCAATCTCTTTGGTGGCTGGATCAACGGAAACGATGAAGCAATGGATCTTTCTGTCTTAGAAGAAAAAAAATACGATTTGGCTTTTACTGAACTAAATCAGGTAGTTTATCCCTGGTTGATCGGATTGATACGATACGAACGAGCTGAGCCAGAAAACGCTCTCGCCATTGAGAGAACAGTTCTTGGGTTTACAGCTCTGTATAGGGCAAATATGAAATTTGTTTTTGAAACCGCATTTGATCCAAGTGATGTTAATTTCGGCAACATGGTCATTAAACTAGATTTTGCAATATAAGGAAATGAGGATTCAAATGAAAAATATAATTGTATTTTTAGTAATTTTACTGTTCAGTATAGTAATGATGTCTTGCGGAATAGACTCAAATCCTCTTGAGTCAGCTCCAGAAGAAGTGATAACCGCACAATTAGTCATTCATTCACCATCATTTGTGCGCACAAATGATACGAAAGATTTATGGCTTGATGAAACAGAAGTTGATCTGATAATTCCTATTGAAACAGCTCCCTCTTCTGATGGAGGTGATCATCATGGAAAATTATCTGCTTCATTATCTCCAATGATTGACACATTATTCAACGGAATGGGAATAGAATTGGAAATTTTCTCTGGTATGCCGGTATTAAAATATGAACTTGGACAGTGGTATCCGACGTTTCCTAAAGAGCATGATATAAATTTTCAAGTAATATTGGAAGATAAACATGAGGCTGAGGTGCATACTGATACTTTGTATGCCCGCATATTCAATTGTGAGGTTGAGTTTGTTATTGAGAAAGATGGACTGGTAATTGCAGAAACTCACCTTGATCCCATCTTTGGGCATCATGGGTTCTATTATGGTGAAAATTTCACCTTACCTGACACTGGTAATTATGATATTACCGTATCTGTTTCGCCTCCAACATTTGCCAGAGACGAACATACTGCAACTAAGTGGATGGAATCGTATGCGGAAACTTTCACTTATTATTTCGATGGGCAGACACTTTTGAATGAAGTTTTTATTGGCGAATCAGAATCAGTTGAAGGACTCACTTTAGAAATTGAAGCCAATATTCCGGAAACGCTTTGGCATATGGAATCTGAAGGGATCTTGGAAGAGCATGCTCCTGATTCTTCAGTTACTCACCATTTTTCAGTTAAGATTGAAGATTCTCATACTATTGTTCATGAACGACGTATCGGGTATAGCAAAGTGTCTGTAAATATTATGAGCAATGTAAACGGTCATTTGACGGACTTTGAATGTTCTTCGGTATTTGGTGAACAAGGATTCCATTACGGAAAAAATATTGAAATTCCTGAAGTAAGCACTGACGCTACTGTAGTTGAAGATGATGGACACGATGATCATTAGTTGAACTAAATATGAATTAATTAAAGAAAGGATAGAACAATGAAACACTCACAGACTTTATTTGTGGTAATAATGAGTCTTCTAATTATGATGGGCAGTATAGCCCAGGCTGGCTCAATTAAAGGTAAGGTCACCTATAAGAAAAAGAAATACCTCAAAACCACGGTAGTATATATCGATTCCGTGGCAGGTGAATTTTCACCTCCGAAGGAACATCTACTCATGAATCAAGAAAATCTTGTTTTTTCACCAAAAGTACTTCCGCTACTGGTTGGGACGACTGTTGACTTTTATAACAGCGACGAGGTAGCTCACAACGTTTTTACTCCGGATAAATCAGCAGACAAATTTAATTTGGGAACCTGGCCAAAAGGGGAAATAAGATCGTACACTTTTGACAAGAAATGTGAAAACACTTGTGATGCCGTAATGCTTTGTAACGTCCATCCTGAAATGGAAGCATTTGTTGTAATTTTGCAAAACCCTTATTTTGCTACAGTTGATAAAGATGGAAATTTTGAAATTGAGGATTTGCCGGAGGGAAAATATACGCTAAGTGTATGGCATCCGAAATTGAAGTCAGAATCTCAAGAAGTCTCTGTTGTTGATGAAGGAATGACAGAAGTTACCTTTTCTCTGAAAAAATAGCTGTAACATGAAGATATATGCAATGAAACTGATTTCCCGATTAGTCTCCAATAGAACGACATTTTTATTAATGTTGACTGCTATTGCTGTTTTACAATTTTTAACTTATTGCCAGCCATCCGATCAGGAAACGGTTTCTGAAAGCCAAGACGCGTATATCTCTGAACTTGTAAAAACCTATCCAAATTTTCTAAATGTTACAGCTCATTCTGAAACAGAATTCTGGAAGGATTCATCTATCCTTTCGGAATTCGCCCAATCTTCCTGTGGTAACTGCCATTTATCAGAAGTCGTAGAGGGTGCCCCACTCTTGACAAAAGGGAGGCTACTGATAAAGGAAAAAGGATGCAGTAGTTGTCATGAAATCAACGATTTCTATTCTGATAAAAACTTTGGTCCTGAATTGGACGGAATTGGAAATAAAGTGCGAACGGAATGGCTATATCATTGGATTAATTCAACCGAATCGTACTTGGAACACCCAAGGATGCCCTCTTTTCGCTTTGACAATGATAAACTCAATGATCTTATTGCCTTCCTCTTATCCTTAGATAACAAGAATAACCCTCCTCATCCCATTAAAGCCCTCCCCAGTGAAGCAGGAGATCCTGACAGGGGTCACGTGCTGGTTAGCGAATCTCGATGTATTTCATGTCACTCAATCAACGGTCGTGGCGGAACATTTGCTCCGGAACTTGAACGGGTAGGTGACAAAGTTCAAGAGTCCTGGCTTCCGAACTTTTTCAATAACATTCATTATTATCAACCACAGAAAAAAATGCTCGCATTCAATTTTACAGAGCAAGAGGCGCTTGATATTGCTTCATATATTTTGGAAGAGTACACTGAAGAAGATTTTGAGTTGCCAGATTTTGCTTTGGACTTTAGCAAATTATCTCAAAAGGATTTGAACCCTAGAATTGAAAGAGGTAAACAGATATTTATAGGATACGGATGTCGCGGGTGTCACAAAGTTGGGTCAATTCCGGAATCAAAAGTTGGCCCTAAATTGATTGATGTTGGCAACAGACCGGTATCTACTATGTTTTTTGGAAACAGAACTGATGCCCAGAAAAATCTACATAATTGGTTATTTTTGAAACTTAAGGATCCAGCAACATATGACTCTATATATAATATGCCTTCTTATAACTTATCAGACAAGAATGCTCTGGAATTAACTATAGCACTTATGGGGAATAAGAAAGGAAAATATCCGGATAAGTATTTGGTTCATGAAAAACAAGGCTCACCCTTTACAACTCCGCAGGGGGAATTTGGCAAACTCTTTGAAAAATACAGTTGCCTTAGTTGCCATTCTATTGAGAACTATGGAGGAACTATTTCTACAGTTTCCTTGCAGTATGAAGGCAGCAAAGTAAAATTTGAATGGTTAAAGAATTATCTCATCAAACCATATGCCGTTCGACCACTCTTAACAGCTCGTATGCCCAGATTCAGAATGACTAAAGAGGAAGCTTCTATAATGGCTAACTATATCAAAACAGTATTTGTTAGTTATGACATCCCCCGCTTTGTTGATTCTGATTTTATTGAATCAGACTTTAGTGCTGGCAAAGATATTTTTGAAGAAAGAAAATGCGTAAGTTGTCACATAAAAAATAAGAAGGGTGGATATGTCGGTCCTGCACTTGATAAAGTTGGCGAAAGGCTTGAACCTGGCTGGGTTTATCAATGGTTAAGAACCCCACAAGACTATCGGGATAGTACTATTCACCCTGATTACGGATTCAGTCAGATGGAAGCAAAACAACTTACTGCTTATTTGGTCAGGAGCAAAAAAAAATAATGATCAAATTATTTGCGACTATGCTGTTTTTTTCAATCTCTGTGTTAATTGTTTCTTGTGCCAACGATCAGGAAGCTCAGATAGATTATGCTCTAAAAGCTGCTTCTGAATTAATGGAAGAGAAATCATTTATAGATTATGATCCTTCTCAACTGTTTGAATATTATTGCGGTGTATGTCACGGACCAACAGGTAACGCCGATGGTTTTAATACCTTTAATCTTGACCCCAAGCCGTTAAGTTTTCAGGATACGCTGTTTATCAACAATAATGATTCTATTTCTATATTGGGAGTGATATCTGACGGTGGTGACGGTGAAAAGATTTCGAAAATGATGCCTCCCTATAGAAGAACTCTCACCAAGAAAGAAAGAGAAAGACTGACCGGCTTTATCCTGTCTCTTTCTCACAATGGAGAATAGTTATATTTTTGGGATATCAATGATTCCTCTTGCTATGCTAAGTCCGATTGACTTGGTCAAGATTGATCTGCTTGAAAGTAATGATATTGCATCTCAGATCGGATACATGGGAGCAGTGTTTGAAAGTTTTTTGATAGGCAAATAATATGAATGGTGTAAAAGAAAAATCTACAGACAATAAGCACTCTGTACAATCAGAGATTGAGTTATTAACTGACGAAATTCAAAACTATTACCATGAAGTTAATCAGTTTGACTCTGTACCAAGAACAAGCCCGGCCGAAATTCGAACTTATCTAAAGGGAAAATATAATTTTAATGAGAAGCAGCCACTTAACCAGATTACCGCGGATCTGATTAAAATGATGAGAAAATGGTCTGTCCATTCTGCCAGCAGAAAATATTTTGGTCTTTTTGTACCGGGAACTTCCCTTGCCTCGGTTATTGCCGATTCTCTGGTTGCCTTATATAATCCCCAACTAGGGGTCTGGAGCCATGCTCCGGTCTCTGTTGAAATAGAAAAACATGTTCTCAGTTTTCTGTTGGAAAAATTTGGATTTGATCCATCAAGCAGCTCGGCCAATTTTACTACCGGAGGAACAGAGGCAAACCTGTCGGCTGTTTTGGCCGCCTTAAACAAATCATTCCCGATCATAAGAGAAAAGGGTATAAGAAAAATCAAGACTGATCCAGTGTTTTATGTATCCCAAGATGCCCATCACTCATTTGTCAAAATTGCCCAGATTATTGGTCTGGGGAGTGATTCAGTCAGGTTGGTTGAAACAGATAATGAACACAGGATGGACATTGCAAGACTCAAAGAACAATATAAGAAAGATCTGAAAAATAATGTGAGCCCATTTATGGTTGCTGCAACAGCAGGCTCTACATCAACCGGTGCAATTGACCAGCTTAAAGAAGTCGCAAAATTTTGTCAGAATAACAACTTATGGTTTCATGTTGATGCTGCTTGGGGGGGTGCGGCAATTTTGTCTACAAAATTGAAAAAGTTTATCAACGGTATTGAAAAAGCAGATTCGATAACATGTGATGCTCACAAATGGCTCTCTGTCTCGATGGCCGCAGGTATGTTTTTCTGCAAGCATAAAAAGATAGTTGAAGATGTCTTCAGGGTCTTCGCTCCATACCTGCCACATAAAGTGGAAGAAACAGATGATCCGGCAGCGACGACTATACAATGTTCCCGAAGGTTTATTGGGCTCAAGCTTTTTATTGCTTTATCAGAAATAGGGGTTGAAGGATATTCTGAAAGGCTTGATAAGAACTACCGGCTTTGTAATCTGCTGAGAGAAAAACTGATTTTAAGTGGCTGGGAAATTGTTAACAGCACACCTCTTCCGGTAATCTGTTTTACTCACAGGAAGTTTGGAAATAATAGTGAAACTGTTGAGTGGTTTTTGGAGAAAATTTATGAACGAGGCAATGTTTGGATATCAAGCACCCTCTTAAAAGATCAACAACGAGTCTTGAGAGCATCCATCACCAATTTTAGAACAAAGTTCGCTGATGTTGGTAATCTAGTTCAAGAGCTAAATTGCGTGTTGAATGATTTACATTAGTGAGCTTTCTAATCCTCCATTCAAGAATATCATCTTCTATTTGATTCTCATACTGACGATTCATGGAGCAATAATGTGACTGATCAAAGCCAATCTTGTTATTGAAATAATATGCTGAAGATAAAAAATTGTCATCATCCGGTTATCGATTGCTGCCTTGGTAATATTTGACACGATTTGATGATAAATTGGATGAAGACATTTTAGAATTAAAAGAAAGAGAATACAAAAGTAGTCTGCAGTTAATAAGATCTAAAATTGAAGAATTGAACACGATTAATCCCAATTACTTTGAAGATGGGTGCAAAACCCTCGAACTTTCCAATCGCATATTCCCATTATACTTAAAGGGTGCACCATCAGAAAAAGCAGAGATACTTAGATTGATAGCTTTGAACTACTCACTGACAGGCACAAGTATAAGAGCGACATACAGAAAGCCCTTTAATTTTATGGAGAATTTTGCGAGTTGTCCAATAAAGCTCCCCCAATTAGACAACTTTCACAACTTTTTGATGTTCAATTATCAGGAACATATAACTGATTTCTTGAAACAAGTAACTACATAACGAAATTAGCTAAGGCGGTAACATTTAATACGCTTGGCGACTTGAAAGTGAATTGTAACTTCCTGAAGCCTAATAATTTATGTGACTGGACAAATCTTTAATTTTTCTTATATTTTTAATATAGTTTTGAGGTCTTAATCTTCAACACAAGAAGAGTTATTTAGGAATAATTACGTTCACCTCTAAGAACAATTGGTAATCTCTTAATGTTGTATAAAAGATTCACATTTTTTATAGTAGCTTCGTCATTTTTATTTGCTAATATCGTTGAATCTCAAGTGACCTTTCAAAAGGCATTTGGGGGTGCCGGAGTGGATTATGGTTACTCTGTTCAACAGACTAATGATAGTGGTTTCATAATTGCCGGATATACAACGAGCTATGGAGAAGGAAGCCGTGATGTCTATTTGATTAAGACAGACATTTTGGGCATCAAGCGTTGGTCGAAAACATACGGTGGTAACAACATTGACTACGCCTGGACTGTTGATCAATCTAATGATGGTGGATTTATGGTTGGTGCGCATACAGGGACATTTGGAGCAGGGAGTCATGACATTTACTTGATAAAAACTGATTCAGCAGGTGATTTGGAATGGACAAGAGCCTACGGTGGAAGTGCCGCAGACGGAGCTTACTCACTGCAGCAAACCGTTGATGGTGGATATATTATATCTTCCCATACGAGTAGTTACGGTGCTGGTCAACATGAAGTTTACTTGATAAAGATTAACAATATCGGAGATACTTTATGGACAAGATCATATGGTGGATCCAGCGGGGATTATCTTAGATCTGTTCACGAAACATTCGATGGAGGATTTATATTAGTTTCAGAGACTTTCAGTTTTGGTGCCGGATCAGCGGATGTATATTTGATCAAGACAGACAGTATCGGTAATTTAGTCTGGACTAAAACTTACGGTGGCACTTCTTCAGATTATGGTTATTCAGTGAAACAGACAGCTGATAGCGGGTATGTAGTAGCAGGCCATACGAATAGTTTTGGGGCCGGACAATCAGATATATATATTATAAAGACGAACAATGATGGTGATATAACCTGGTCAAAGACCTATGGAGGAAATGCGTCTGACTATGGACACTCAATTGTGCAAACTTTTGATGGTGGCTTTGTAATTGCAGGATACACCTTAAGCTATGGGATGGCAGCTCAGGTCTACATTCTGAAGATAAACAGTAGCGGCACTCTTCTATGGAGCAAAATTTATGGTGGCATTGGTAATGATTACGGTTGGTCAATTCAACAGACCGTAGATTCAGGTTACATCATAACTGGAAATACAACCAGCTTTGGTGCGGGCTCTGCCGACGTTTATCTCATCAAAACTGATAAATTTGGAAACAGCGGATGCAATGAGTTTAATGTATCTACAATTGTCACAAATGTGGCAACTATTTTGAATTCAACCCTGACTCAAGTTGATTCAGGTGCAATTATCAACAGTACTGTCACCGTTATGGGAAACGTAATTGCGGTTGACACACTCACAATGTGTGGAAATTGCTCCTGTTTCGTTCCAGGCGACTTTGACGACAATGGCGAATTAAACATTGTTGACTTAACAGCTCATGTAAACTGGTTATTTAAGGGAGGTTCATCTTCTTCTTGTTCAAATTATGCCGATGTAA
Source organism: Candidatus Zixiibacteriota bacterium (assembly GCA_022570975.1). Classification (GTDB taxonomy): domain Bacteria; phylum Zixibacteria; class MSB-5A5; order GN15; family FEB-12; genus JACZYS01. The sequence goes on from JACZYS010000028.1 coordinate 16,273, forward strand.
ACGCCGACTGCACAACTAATATAGCAGATCTTACTTATAGAGTTAATTACACTTTCAAAGGTGGGGCTGATTTGATTTGTGGATGCGTGGAGTAAAAATTCATACCAATTTGTGAGACAACCGTTTACATTGAAAGCTCCCCCAATTAGACGAGTTTCACAACTTTTTGATGTATAGCTGCTTTTCTGATACAATAAATTCGATGTTGTTAATATTTTTTGCTTGACATATATCCGTAACGGATATATATTGGAGATATGAAAAAGAAAATTAACAAGAAACCCTTAACTCCCGCTGTTCTTCATATCTTACTGGCTCTTACGACTCAAGAGAGGCACGGATACGGAATCATGAAGCAGGTAGAGTCAGACTCGCAAGGAAAAGTGAACATGGGGCCGGGAACGCTCTATGGGTCACTCGGCCGCATGATTGAGGCCGGACTAATACGTGAAAGCGACAAGCGAATAGACATTGAAATGGACGACGAGCGGCGAATCTATTATAAAATAACAGTCCCTGGACAAGAAGCACTCGCTGTGGAATTGAAACGGTATCGCGAAGTCGTCGGTCTGGCCAGACAATTACAACTTACTCCAAATCTTAAAACCTATGGATTATAGAAGTTCAATATTTCGATACAGAAACTGGTATGCGAAACTACTTCGACTCTACCCGAAACCGTTTCGCGAACAATTCGGTGAAGGAATGGAACAGACCTTCAATGATCTTTGCCTTGAACGTAAAGAGTCAGGGGGAGGATTGTTTGCTTTCGTATTATGGCTGTTCGTAGATACGTCAAAAGGAATTATTAAAGAGAGGAGAACACTTATGATTATGAAACAAAAAAACATTGTTGTCATTGGCGGGGGAACAGGGACATATACAGCGCTTATGGGATTGAAAAAATACCCGGTAGATTTAGCTGCCATAGTTTCCATGGCAGACGATGGAGGCTCTACGAAAGTTCTGCGGGAAGAATTCGGAGTATTGCCGCCAGGAT
>JACZYS010000212.1 GCA_022570975.1 Candidatus Zixiibacteriota bacterium
GAAAGCCAATGACGGGGGAGCTTCCATCGACGCCGACCGCGCTCCCGTGCGGGCGATCAAGGATACTTATCCAACCTTCAGCGCCGTGGCCGTTGATCCCGTGCGGGATGAGATCATTCTGCAGGACGAGAACCTCTTCCAGATCATGGTGTTTGACCGAAGGGCCGACACTCCGCCGACAGCCACGATGACCGAGCATTGGGTTAAGTTCAGTCAACTCATCAATTCTTCTTAAAGTCCTCTCCAGTTTTTCTTCGACTTCTTCAAAATCATCGCTATCTTTATCAAGCCCGTCCAACTTAAGCTGAATCTCTTCTTTCTTGGGCAGGAACTCATGCAAAGGAGGATCTAAAGTTCTGATTGTTACCGGCAGACCCTTCATGACATTAAAGATTTCCTTAAAATCCTTCTTCTGGAATTTCAGCAGCTTGTCCAATGCTGCCTGCCTGTCTTCCGGCGAGTCAGCAATAATCATGTCCTGTACAATTGAAATCCTTCCATCCCCAAAAAACATATGCTCGGTTCTGCAGAGCCCAATTCCTTCGGCACCAAATTTGAGTGCCTTTAGGGCATCTTTGGGAGTGTCAGCATTGGCACGAACACTTAATTTGCGTACTTTATCAGCCCACGACATGAATTCATGAAAGGAATCAGTAAGTTCCGGCTCAATAGTTTGAACCGCTCCCAAAATCACATTCCCTGTTGAGCCGTCAATAGTAATAGTCTCGCCTTCCTTGATAATAAGTTTCCCAACATGGAACTGTTTTTTTGGATAATTAACCCGGATTTCCTCGGCCCCGCATACACAGCACTTACCCATACCTCTGGCAACAACTGCCGCGTGAGAAGTCATTCCTCCCCGCGATGTTAAAATGCCGGCGGCACTGTTCATACCCTCAATGTCATCAGGATTGGTCTCTTCCCTTACCAATATGACAGAATTCTTACCACCAAACTTGACAGCGTCTGCCGCTGAAAAATATACTTTCCCTGAAACAGCTCCCGGGGATGCAGCCAGACCTTTGGTAACAACTTTAATCTTCACTTTCGGGTCTATACTTGGATGAAGCAGGCGGTCTAAATCTTTCGGATCAATTTTGAGTAATGCTTCTTCTTTGGAAAGCAGTTTTTCCTTGACCATATCAACAACAATTTTTAAGGCGGCGCCAACCGTTCTTGTTGCATTTCTGGTTTGAAGCATATAGAGCACATTGTCCTGTATGGTAAACTCAAAATCCTGAACATCCCGGTAGTGCTTCTCCAGTTTTTGAGAAATCTCCTTTAGCTGCTTAAACGCTTTTGGTAAATCTTTGGCAAGCTGCTTGATGGGTTGTGGAGTTCTAATCCCGGCAACAATGTCTTCTCCTTGGGCATTAATCAAATATTCTCCGTAAAATTCTTTGGCTCCATTGGAAGGATTCCTGGTGAATCCGACTCCGGAAGCGGAGTTGTTGCCCATGTTTCCAAATACCATCGCCTGAATATTCACCGCCGTACCCAATTCACTGGGGATATTTTCCATCCGGCGATAAGAAATTGCTCTGGGTGTATTCCAGCTGCGGAAGACAGCATCACGAGCCATTCTAAGCTGCTGCCATGGATCAGAAGGAAATGGCTCGCCGCTTTTTCTTTTTATAATCTGTTTAAATTTCTTAACTATCTCTTTGAGGTCATTGATTTGCAGTGAACTGTCTTGTTTTACTCTTTTTTCTTTTTTCCTCTTACTGATTACCTCTTCGAACGTTTCACGGTCAATACTTAAGACAACGTTGCCAAACATGGAGAGGAATCGACGATAATTGTCCAGCGCAAAACGCATATTTCCGGTCTTTTCGCCCATCCCTTCAACCGTTTCATCATTTAGACCAAGATTCAAAATAGTGTCCATCATACCCGGCATTGAGACCGCGGCCCCGGAACGGACAGAAACCAAAAGCGGGTTTTTTGGGTCGCCAAATTTTGCTCCGCTGTCTTTCTCAATTTTTGCCATATATACTTCAAATTCAGCATCTACCGATTTGGGAACTTCCATTGAGTTTTCATAAAAAAGACGACAGGTTTCTGTGGTAATAGTAAATCCGGGCGGAACAGGAATGCCAAATTTGGACATTTCTGACAGGTTTGCTCCCTTACCACCCAAAAGGCTTTTCATTAAGGCATCCCCATCGGCTTTACCGTTTCCGAAATAATAGTAATACTTTCCCGATGTCTTACTTTTACTTTTAATGTTTGAGGTCCTTTTTGAGGTTTCTATTGAAGCTTTTGTTGTTTTGCTCTTTTTTGGCTCAGATTTCTTAGGTTTTGCAACATTAGACTTTCCAGCCCTAGTTTTCGTCTTTTCCATATTTTTATTGGCAGAAGCTGCTTTTTTTGCAGACATTTATCATCCTCTCAACATCTTTTTTACAAGAATCCGCTATCTATACATTTTGAGGAGAATCTATTAAATTATTGCCACATAAGCAAATAAAAAAGGCGATTGACGTCAATAATTACGTAATCGCCTTGTGAAAATCAGTCAAGAAATCATTTACATTGTAAAAAATCTTTCACCATTAATAATCTGCTCAAGCATTTTCAGCGTTTTTTCAACCGGAGAATGCATCAGGTCAGTAGTGTTGAAAGTGGAGCGAACCACCTCGCGAGGTGCTGAAAACCCAACTTTCCCTTTACCCCGGGCTTTTTTCTTATGAGTCAAATTGTACTGACGTTGGTATTCTTTTGCTTTTTCCTTGTGAAGCTGATAATACCGGCGCTGGTACTCTCTCCTTGCTTCTGCGGTTGAAAGAGACCCCTTTTTCTTTTCTGTCTTTTCCACTTCGCCATTAAAGGACGAATCAGTGCTGGTTGTGGCTTGCTCGGTTATATTTGACCGTGCCATTAACCTACCTCACTTTCCCTGTGGTTAGTATGTTGCTACCCTTTTAACATTCTATAACCCAAAGGACTGGTTATGTTTGGTTCTTCCAGAAAAGATTAGGAAAACATTGCCTGTATGTCAAGGGAAATTTTTTGAAAATTGAAAAAATATTCTCATAAATTTTTTCCTTTTAATAACTTACCTACTGTTCATTTTTTGTTATTTGCAAAAACTTGGCAATTAACAACTTACATGTATCATATAAAGTCAACAGAACTCCAAGAACAGCAACAGGAAACGAAGATTCTTTCCTTTTTACGACATACACAAATATAAATCGGCCTGAATTGTTCTGGATAATTCTTATTTTGCTGTTTAAGCTGACTTCCATTTCTATGCTCTTCTTGACAAATCTTCTGGGCCGACTGATATCCTTATCTTGAGCCTTAAAGATATTGCGAGTAATTATATATCTATTCTTTTTACGACTAAACGGCTATTTGAGTCAACTAAAACTTTATTTTTTATAATAAAAAAGCCCGGTAGAGAACCGGGCTTCAGATAAATATCGTTATTATTATCTATTCTTGAGCACGTCTGCTCTTTAAGTGAGACATAATTTCTTTTATTACATACCCTGCTACTAGAAGTACGAGGGCAAAAAAGATAATCATATACCATGAGTTATAGTTTGCATTTGACTCATCAAAAGCAACATGTATCCATGACTTGTCAAGAAACTGAATTCTATTGATGAAGAGTGAAATACGCGCCATCACCGTATAACCAAACGAGGCACCAAAAGTAACCATTAAAAACCAGGTGCCGA
>JACZYS010000029.1:0-7969 GCA_022570975.1 Candidatus Zixiibacteriota bacterium
GTTCGTCCTGAATGGAAAGAAAGGGGAATTGAATTTATCACAAAGCCAGACCACTCTTATTTGATGACTGACGAAGACTTCAAAGACTATCACGCCGAATGTCAACACAGACTTAAAAAAGCAGGATGGAAATTCAAGCCCGGAAATTGTCCGGCATTAGTGGCCGAAGAATTACAACGACAAGCGGGGCGGGCACTATTAGAAATAACTGCACCACGATTCAATCTTGAAGTTGATGATATAATTTGTTCAAGCCTTGACATCCATCACAAATTTATTGACCTGACCTGTCGCCTTGTTGTCGGAACGCCAGAATTTAGAAAGCTGTCAAAACAATGAGAGCTTTCCACTATTATTGCGCCCGATCTTGGCGAGTATTCAGCAGCCGTAAGTTTGAGCGTACAGTATTGATCATTGCATACGATGTGATAATACCGGAGAGATTTGTTGGTAGGGCGAGGAAATTATTGCAATCTTGCGAGAAGCCTGAGACTTCGAAAATTGATGAAAATCGCACAAAACCGGTATTGAACGCCAACGACTTACGAGGAACGAAATCGCCGTCAGGGGCTTAGAATTTTATGAGCAGTACTTTGTATGTCCAATTGAACAATACCGAGCTATTTGAGTTGATAGCTGATATAATAAATCAAGGCATTGACGGATATTTACAGGCGGTAATTACAGAAAGAATCGGGAATGATATTTATATTCAAGATTCCGATTCCTTGAAATGCTTTTTAAGGCGATGTGAAGAATCACAGAAAGACGAGCTTCGAGATATGGCAAGCTCGATAATGTACACCTTAGACTATGAATGGATTTAACCTTTTAATCGGGAGATAGAAAGATGAAAGCAAATTATGGCGTTTCGGGTGTGTGGTTCACAACATTTAAAAAAGCAATGTGGTACGCAATCAGAGAAACAAGAAAAACTAACTCAAGTATTGATATTATTTTCTCGCATAACCAGAGGGCAATTTACACGACAATATCTACCGTCAAACAACAGAGACAATTAACCATTTAACGATTTATCCCGACCTTGTGGAGGGAATTGAGGAAGTTATGAAAACGATTGAACGAGTTTATATCAAAACATTGCTTGAAAACACAGGCAAAACCCTAACGGCATTACATAGCATTAAATGTGATGTCGCACCCCTACCTAATGATTTTACTCAATTAGTCCACGAAGCAATTGATAAAATATATAAATTAGAGGATGAATTAAATATTTACAAGAACAGAAAGAGGTAGAAGATGATTAAATGTAAGAATTGCGGAGAAACTAACTTTGAGTGCATGGAAGACAGATACCAATATTATGAGGTCAACGAGAATGGCGATGTTATACCAACTCACTCAGAAAGTGGAGACTCTTTCATGCAAGTCAAATGCTTAAATTGTGACTCGTTAGATGACGACACTGGCTTTGAATGGAAACTCCGAGAGAAAAAGTTACACCCAATAAACACCCCTGGCCAGTCGTGAAAGGAAGAAGAAATGAATGAGATCAAATGCAAAAACTGTAGAGAAAACAACTTCCAATGTATGGAAGATAGGTATCAATACTATGAGGTGAACGAGAATGGTGATGTTATACCGACCTACTCAGAAGCCGGAGATGCGTTCATGCAAGTCAAATGTCTAAACTGTGACGCTTTAGATGAAGCCACCGGATTCGAATGGAAGCTATGGGACAAAAAGCTCGTTCCAATACAAAACGCTCCCAATCAGAGCAACCAAGTAGGAGTGACAATAGCTCGACAACAAGACTAATCCTTGCAATATTATAAAATAACTGTATTATTAAACTTACATAGGAGGTAAAGCATGACAGCCAAGAAAGAGCGTATATACACATACCCAAATAAACACTATCGAGGCCTCAAGAAATTAGTCAGTGGGGCGGCTAAAAAGGCCAAGATAAGCGAATCTGAGTGGATGAGGCAAGCCCTTACCGAGAAATTAGAGAGAGAACGGAACAGAGCATAATGGACGTTCCGGGCGAACATCGGAAAGTATAAGGCATATTTCTATAAAATAATACCGTCACCCACGCCAATGTATAGGGAAAAGAAAACAGGAAGAGTTAAGGGCCTGGAGAAGGGGCAGAAATGGGGTAATATAGCGATCAACGCCAACGATAGCAGGACAGAATTGCAACCCCGGACAGGGTTTAGGTAGTGAAAAACACCGAGCAAATCATATTCAACGCACTCTACACCGTCACTCAAATTTCTGTCCAGTTCGGTCTTTCCAGGACTACTCTATATAAGTGGATTGCATCGGGACGACTGCACAGGTCGTCACATAACAGTAAATTATTCAGCGGCAGAGAACTGTTCTACGCATTTACAGGTAGGCACACGAATACCCCCGCAGAACGAATCAGAGGAGACCGTTCTGACAAAACAATAGGAGGTGCGTGATGTCGAAATAATATTTATCTGCACCCCATCCCCAACCTTTACCGTACTTCCATGCAGGATCTGCTAAAATTGTTCTATATTTTTTCATCTAAAAAAATTCTTTCTCGGTCATTGCGGTAATTGTTGTTAGTTTCTGGCTCGGCCACGCCAGAGGTTACGGGCAGGGGTACTTATATAACCATTATCGGCTCATTAAGGCGATTTCCTTACTAACTATCCCAGTACCTATTATACCCCTTTTTACCTTCAAAGTTACTCTTGGCTGTCGCTTTCGATGTCTTCTTCGGGTTTAAACAAGGCTTCATATCCAAAAACGTCTTCAAGGAACATCTCAGTAAATCTCATTAGCTGTTCTGCCTCTTCTTTTTCAATAATTTTAATCTGGTGATTTGCTTCATTTCCTTTGTCTTTGATATGCTTAAGCAAAGGCTCGGCTTTCATTGGAACTAAGTTTTTTTCAATTAAATAATCAACATATTGGGCGAACTTAAGACCTTCTTTTGCCTCGTTGGTAACCGCTACATTCATTAGTAATTTCCGACAGCACATAGCTACTGCAGTGTAGCTATTGACTGACATTGACTGGCTTGCCGAATAGGCTGTATTTTTCCATCCACAGCTTCTCCTGTTCTTGCTGAATTGTGAGCACCCTACGATTCGGCCAATTAAGCGTTCCGTTTCTAATATATCCCCCTGTTGTTCAGCAACATATAGCTATTGCTATAAAAACAAATGCTGTGACGAGGCTTATATTGCCCCATATTTTCTATATTATACATTGACAACGACTTAATAATTTTATGTAGTACCGTTATACTCAAAACACCTAAAACTCTCCCAGCTTCGAGCCAGTGCGTCCTGTATTGATATTTGAGTTCTATCAGCACTCCATTTTGACTGCTGACACGCCGCAGTCGTCCCACTATCTTTTTATGTCCCGTGCGGGGAGCAAAAGATACCGATGGCCACTATGGCAGTCCCCCGCCTTTTTAACACAGACAACAACCTCAACCGGGACCGCTTCTATTTCCCTTCGGTCTATTTCTTTTTGGCATTGTTTCTTAAATGAAAAAACCACGACCCTTAGATCAGTATCGTGGACAAACCCACCACCATTAAAGCCCATAGCCCATCCAATTTTTTCTTCCCGGTGAACATATGCCTGTATAATTGCACTGGATTCCATTTCTTGTTCGGCAACTCTCCGCCTATCGTCAACTGCCATGGCTTCCTTACTGCACTCCTTCAATTCTTTTAAGATAGCCACAAAGAAATCCCCCTCCTTTTCATTGAGCGATTCAATGGCAGTTTTAAGGGCCGGAAAATCTCCGGAGCCGATAACCCTATAGGCGACTCGGAACCGGTCGTTACTAAATTCTTCCTTCATCTCAAGTTCTCTTTTTATTTCGGTCACAGCCTGTCCTCCTCTTCTTGGTTCATGTAAAAATTTGGTTTTGTATAAAAGCTCATCTTTTCAGGTTTCCAATAGCATTCAACAATCCCAGTGGGGCCGTCTTTATATTTTGCTATAATTATTTTTGCCCTTGGGTCTTCCCCTGATTGAACTGACCCCAAGTATTGCTTACTGTTTTCGCCATAATGAGTTTTGATAAACTGCAATGGGATCCACGGGAATAATATTAAATTTGCATCCTGCTCTAAGGCTCCACTATCACGGAGCATTGACATCCTTGGCAATTCACCGTCTTTCAGGTTTTCATAGGTTCGGTTTAATTGAGACAGGACAATAACGGCCACATTAAGTTCTTTTGCCATGTCTTTCATCTCCCCGCTGATATAGGTAATCTCCATTGTCCGGGAGTCGGCCCGTCCACGCCAACGAACCTGTTGTAAATAGTCAACAATAATAGCATCGAGGCCGTGCTTGTGTTTTATCCTGCGGGCAATCACCTTAATATCCCTGGCACTTAACCCCGCAGGGTCACAAACAAACAGACCCCTATCTTTCATTAATTCAGTCCCCACGGAGACAACCTTAGCTATTTCTTGCTGACTAAGACCGTTGGTCGTTAGTTTATATATTGGTAGCCCGGCGGTAGATGCTATTATCCGATCATAAACAGCCCCCTTGGTCTGGTCGAGGGATACGAATAGAATTTTTTTCCCTTTTCGGCTATTGAAGGTTGCTGTTTCTAAAATCAAGGACGTCTTCCCCATTGACGGAGGTCCGGCAACAATAATCATTTCCCCCGGAAACAGGCCAACGATTTTCTTATTTAATTCCGGGATGTGTGTAGTAAGGTAGTTAGACCGCTTCCCTTTTCCGGTGACCAGACGATCTATATAATCTGATATTTCACTCCCGATTGGCTCTTGGGGTGTAGTCGCTGGTTGGTCGATGGTGGCCGTTGCTCCCTCAAGCCCTTCTATAATATCATCGCCGGGGGTAGAGTCGTCCCCGCACTGGTCAATAGCTTTTTTGCAAGCTATGACTATTTGTTTTTTCCGGTATATATTGGCAATAATCTCGGCGTGTCTTTGTGCATGGGTTGATGTTGCAACTTTTTCACGTGCTTCAACGGCCAGGGTCTTGAGTCCCATATCTAATTCAGCAACAATAGAAAGTTGATTAAAGTCCGAGGTTGTTTCGTATATCTTAAGGATTTTAATATAAACCCTACGGAGGTCTGGGTCGGTAAATGCCTCCGGGTTAGGTAAGATTGCAAAGACTTCATCCATTATCTTTGAGTTAAAAACAATGGCTCCAATCAATTCCATTTCAATTCTTTTTCTGTCCGTCAATACAAGTCCTCTTTGGTGTAAGGCTGAAAAGATGAATCTTCGTCCGTACTTTGGGTAAGTTTATTTATATTAGCAGACAAGACGCCAAGAGTCCTTCCGCCCCCCGTTTTCCCATAAAACGGATCGTTGCTTTCAAATAGGCGGTCAATCGAATCTTTTATTTGTTGAACTTTTAGCGACTCCAATAATCTCTTAACTAATGCCTGGTCTTTACCTACCTGGGGGACATATGGGGTCTTATAATGACTCTCATATTTCTTATAAAAACATTCAAGAATCTCTTTCTCGTCACTCGACTGAGTGACAAGTTTTTCTTCTCTTATATTCTCTTCTTTTATCTTATTAGCTGAATTATTTTGGGGCGTGTTGGTGGCAAATTTCCCCACTGTCGGCTTATCTTTTGGTGTTCTAAGTCGCTGATTCTTATGGTAGTTAACTACGAATATGTGTAGTTGCCCACTCTCTGTTTTGCGTAATTTAATTGTCCCCGACTCGGCGAACTTGGCGAGATATTTCCCACAACTTTTCCGCGAAATTGAAAACTCTGTCCCCAGTGCGGTTACGCTTGGGGTAAATATATCACCAGTGTCACCACCCTTCTTGCAGGCAACTATCAACTGGAAGAACATCGACCTCTCTAATCCGTTGAGCGAGACATACCATTCATCGTTAGTTATATCTGTCCAGAGCTTAGCATATCCACCCACCCTAAGCTCCCCCGATCTCTTCTATGTTGTGATATTCTGGTTCGTAAAAACGTGACACCGTTTCTTTGGTAAACATTCATTTCCTCCTTGAAATTATTTAAAACGTGCCGCCGGATCCCGCCGGCGAGACTTACTTCCCGTCCAAACCCTCTCGTTCGTTTGCGTTCAGAAATGTCATCAAGCCGGTCTTTAAGCCGACATCAAAGGACATCTTCTTGTGTAGTCCGATGAACTTGCCAAGTGCCAACTTCTCTGGCTTTGACATGTTTGCGGTTAATTTACTTATTGCATCATTCAGTTCACGGATATTCCTGAATTGCCTATGGCTCAAACCCGATTTGGTCTTCCAGTATTTAGTTATTAGATTGGCAACATGGTCAGTAAATCCATCCGCACCCAAGATTCTTGCGATTGGGACTAAGCTCCGTATCGGATTAGTGTTTACATCTTCTCGCCGTAAGGCGGTGTCTTCTGCCATTTACTTCTATCTCCGTTATAGGTTAAACTCTCTCACTATTTATTGAAAAGCTCACAGTTAGGACAAACCCACGTGCTATCTTGTCCTGGCCGGAAAGACTTATAGCTTCTATGGCAACAACTACAACATACATCGTGGGTTTGTATGTTATCTACGTTTCCAAAACTCAACGGAAGCATATCAACGTCTTCAATTACAAAATCTATTCCACCAAAATTCCAACTACCCATACTTACTTCTCCTCAAACAATTCAAGTTCGCCCAAACATTTATACCTAACTCCATCTATAGTTTTATCAAACGGAGCGTGATAGTGTCCGAATATCCACAGTCTCGGCCTGTGAACTCTTATCATATCCACCATCAATTCGTCCGACGTTCTATTGGGGTGTTCTTTGCCGGTCATTTTGTTTGGTATCTGCTCCCTCACGAAATTGGGACAATCGTGGGCGACTACTATCTCAGGTTTGTATTGTATATACTGCCTAATTATTTCTGGATATTCATTCGCTGAAATTTGTTCATCAGCCCACCAAGACTCACCTGGAACTCTATATTGTTGGTCAATCGAATACGCTCCAGAGACAAAAAATATCTTCTCATCTTCAAGGTATCCATATTCACCAAGATAATTTGGGTGCTTGCGACACAGATCGGGGCAGTCGTGATTTCCCCTGATAAATCTATGCGACTTATTCCAATGTTCGGGGAAAGTCCTAAACCCAAACCCGAAATCCCCAACCTGAATAGATTTTGACAGTTTAGAGACAACCAAATAATTATATGCTCCAAATTGACCGTGAATATCACCCACAAAGACCATTATTCATCCTCAATTATTGAGTGTATTTTCTCAATTTCCCGCTTATTGAGCCACATTAACTGCTTGGGTTCGGTAATGGGGATAGTGATTGGATACCGATATGATTCTCTTTTTAACCACGTAATTTTCCCCCCAAAATATCTTTTCGCATATTCGTAGTCTTCCCAAAAATCTTCTAAATGTTCGCCGACCCAAAGAGTATCAGTAAGAGAATCATCTGACCTGGGTAGTGTTGTGTGACCAACAACCAAGAAAAACTTCTCATTCCACGCTGTCGTGTCCCAACCAATAGTGTCCGTTGGAGTGGGTTGGTTTCTGGCGTATATGCGATAATATTCCCAAGTTAGCCATTTATTGATGTCTGTATCGTAAACATATCTATCCACGCCCGGTCTTGCTGTGTCGGGGGGTTCATAGAACCACCATATTCCAAAAAGAATAAAGAGACGAAGCCTGTCATATAATATCAGCTATCCTGCCAGCAACGAGTAACCGGCAAAGACCGATCCGAATATAGCGCTTCCATAGCAGAGAAAGGCGATCAACACTTCTAAGTGTTTGAGTTTTAATCCGTCATAGAGCGTAAACCTGAAACGATGAGCCCAGTGAAACAGGGACAGAGAAATTAACCCGAAAATAAACAGTCGTATTATAGGATTTTGAGTGATCGCCAGCATCTGCTCATACTCCGGCGTATTGATCAAGCCAAGGGGAACGGCAATTCCGAAAATGAAAAACAAGACCGGCATAAAAAGAGCTGAAA
>JACZYS010000029.1:7979-17091 GCA_022570975.1 Candidatus Zixiibacteriota bacterium
ATGCCCAAAGGTTCTTCTCTATTACATCAATGTCCGTAGATAGGTCTTTTCCCTCCCAAATCCAGGAAATATCTTCGTGACACCCTAACCCTTCATGCAGACTAACCACTACCTCTCTTGTCAGTCTTGATATTAGAAACCGCATCTCTTTTCTAATGTTGTCTTTTTGTTCTTCCGTTAAAACTCCTAAGTGGTCAGGCGTGTCTTCTTTCAATTCGCCTTGTACTTTATTTAAAAATTCTTCACTCATAATCTTAGCTCCTTTGTTTAGGGTTATAACCGCCTCTATTCATTCTTCCTCTTCCCCGGTATTTATATTCTTCAAGAAATCCAGAATCCTAAAGCCAGAAAGTTTTTTCTTATTGGAGTATGAGCGCTGAATCAAGACAACATCATCAACTTCCTCACAAACAACAGGTGCATTACTTCCAAACCCTATGATTAGCTCATCGGACTCTTCGTGATATTCGATGTCAATCTTAATTTTGGCATAACTTGCAGCCGCTATGTCATCTTCGGAAACATTGTCCCTATCTAAGTCTTTTAGTTTTTTATATTCCGCCAAAGCGGACGGATTCAAATGTCCACCTTCCTCTACTCCTCTTATTATTTCGTCCGCCACTTTTAGTCTGTCACCAAGAGAATCCAGAATTGCCCCCGACTGCAATATTCGCATATCTGGCCATATCCAGGGTGGGTTCATTATCCCCTTTGCGATTTGGCCAGCCGAAACAAATTCGGGAGTTCGCTTTTTGTCTGTCTTTCTTCCTACCACGGCACGTTTCTGTTCCCCCGTCAAGGCCTCTAAGTGGTCGGAGTTGTCTTCCCTTAATCCGTCTTCTACTTTATCTAAAAACTCTTCACCCATTATAAGGCTCCTTTGCTTTTAGGGTTGTAAGTATAATTCTAATTCTATTATTTTAATTTCTGTGCCTGCTTTGTTCCCCCCATTTTTCCCTTTAAGCTCTCCGTAACCTTTTCACTCATAACAACTTCCTTATTGTTAGGCTTGATTTTTTATCTGTGTTTCCGGCTCAGTTTTTCGGTCAGCCGTTACAAACTATGTTCAAATATTCTCTATTGTCTTTCCCGTATTTGACAAATTCACAATTTGAGCTTCCGAGTAATTCCTGTTCTTCCCTTGTCATTACCACCCGTGAGACCACTGACCTGTAGAAGTTGTTGTCCGCATTATGTTCAGGGCCGGGATCAACGATACGGTCAGCGAGATTGTAGGTAACACTGTCTTTGTTTATTTCGTTATCTCCGATGATTGTGTAAAGTTTCTCGCCTGGATGAAGTTCTTTCTTAGCATCGTTGCATACCTTCAACAAAGTTCTGTTGCCAATTCTTATCTCCATTTGCGGGGGCCGGCAAGTTCTTATCTCGTCACGGAACCACTCTAAGCCAGTGTCGCCGTCTGTAGCGTCACAGGTGTTGCATATTATTTCGGCGAAGTCCCCTTCTCCATACGAGTAGGGAAGCGCTTCTAACTTGAAAACCTCAATGCTCCCGTCCGCCTTAACCCTTCCCTGTCTGGAACATTGCTGGTGGTATTCAATGTCTGTTCCGCCACAACCCTTACACTTAATTGTTTCTTTCTCTCCCCTAATGGCGGGTTCCAAAATATTCTTAATTTCTTCTACTGCTGTTAACATAACGATCTCCTTTTGTTAGAATTTATACACATTGTCAATTTCCTCTTTCCAAGACGCGGCTTGATATTTGAAAAGAGCAATGACCTCCCATTGTTTCAGGCTCTTCTTTATCTAATTTTTCTTCTTTGATCTCATTTATTGGTATTGCATCGGGGGACTTTTGGGTGCTTATAATAATTTCCTGAAACGTAGGGGAATGCCAAAAGGTAATCTCGTCTCCAATTTCAATACCAAGGGTTTTGGGAAGCGTTATATGTCTGCTCCGATTAGAGCTTCTTACCGTCCTACGGCCGACCGCAACAAAGTTTCCTCTTAAATTTTCCATCAGATTTTCCATCAGATTCCCCTTCAGCACACCGGCGTCAGCTTCCTCATCTACCAACTTCCAGCGACCCATAAATTTTACCAGCCTCAGGCGACTCACAACTTCCTCGCTTTCTTAATTTTACTGATACTCACTCCGCCTCCAATATTTCTATAATTTCAGCTTTCTCGACAAACATATATCCTTTCAAAAAAGTGGCAGTCTTTTTCTTCACTTTTTTGAAACTTTTTATTCTTGAAAGATTTTCAGAAAAACTTATCGTTTGCCTGACCCCGACCCCCCGTCCGGTGATGATTGCCGGACGCCTGGCAAATAAATGCTTGACATCTATTGGCGGGCGTGTTATTATTATTACTGCCACTCTTACAGGTTCCACGGATCCGGGAACTGTCAATTTCACGGTAGATCATTTTACACCACGGATGTTCATTGCTGATTTTCTTCAGCGGAGTTTTTCTTGATGTGCTTTAACACTGTCTCTCGAAATTCGGAGGACTTAAAAAATTCTATCCTCTCGCCGGCAGGCACTTCCATTGCTCGTGGAAAAATGACATACTTGCTACCATTGCCCATGTTCCTCACCGTGTTTTCCCCAACCTTAATCATGTTTTCTGTTAAATTTGACATAGTACAAACTCCCATATTACAAATTAAAAAAATATGCTTCTCTTCTCTCTATCGTCATTATATTACAAAGTCGCATAAAAGTAAAGGTATTTCTTTACTTTTTTTAAGTGATTCAGTTAAGATATGTCTTGGAAAGCAGCGTAAATACATATAAGTTAATATGATACAATGAATAGTTTTTCTGAAAATCTTTCCAGAATTATGGGATTAAGGGGGCTAAATCAGGTAGAATTAGCCAAGAAAGCAGGGATAGACCAGCCTTCGCTCAGTAGCTATATAAATGAGTCGTCCCGCGCCAAATTCCCCAGCCTCCAAACTATGATTAAATTAGCGAATGCCCTGAATTGTTCCCTTGACGAGTTAGCCGGAAGAGGGGGCATACGATCCGCCCAAGTGAAGCCACAAAAACAACCCGGATTAGAGCCTGAATTAGAACAGCTTTTGGATGGGTTCAAAGAATTGGGAGATGAAAATAAAGAATTATTAAAGAAAATGATTAAAGCTATGAAAAAAGGAGGATGAGACGAAAGGCCTGTTGTTGATCTTAGTTCCCCTGGTTGTTTTAGGGTGCGAGAAAGAATCTTCGTCTTATCAAGAACCAATTGATTATGCCTTTAGAATCGAAGAATCCTTAAAGATAAAGTACGAACTGGATAGTTTGCAAGAAAACGGATGGAAGATATTTAATATATCTCCTCGGTACACCTACAAGTATGAAGAAGTATTGGAATCTAATAGGGGTTCAAATTTCATGTTTGTAGGTTCGGTTATGGATATCAGAAAGGTTGGAGGTGACTATATGGTCATAATAGGATATTCATTTTTGCACTCGATACGAGAAGCTTTAGGAAATCATCTCGAATTAAAATGTGACTCCATACAACTTTCATCAATTCTCAGCTATAAGGGAAAGAATTGGCTATATTGGGACGAACCAGATGTTGTAGTGGTTGCAACACTTGACAGAATATATCGGCAGAAATATAGATTTGAAATAGACGTTGACGAAGAATTTCCCGACATGAGTGAAATCATGATCACAACAGCAAATGATTTTGTCATAAAGGGCGAAATGGTTGAAATCCAAATCGTATATTCTTCAAAAGATATAGAATGAAGATATCACTCTTAATCATATTCCTGACCCTGACGACAATATCATGTTCCCCGGAATCTGACCAGACAGAAAACGTTTCTCAGACAGTATATATAACAAAATCAGGAACAAAATTTCATAAAGAGAATTGCCAATATCTCAGCAAAAGCAAAATATCAATAGATAAAGAAGTGGCCATTGGAAAGGGTTTTGGTCCCTGTCGGAGGTGTGGTGGTTAGGCGTCTTCCGTTTCTATCCTTTTCTCTCATAGACAAATATCAACTTGCGCCCCATGCTTGGCTCGGCAACGTAAACGTCAACCTCGATTTTTTCCCCCGACTCAAGGGCAACGTCTGCAGTCACTACAAACATATTGAATTCACTTCTTGTATTTCTGATTGGGCCTCCACATAACCCCATTACGTGATCGAATCCCTTCTTCCCTACAAGTTCTTGCTTAGAATATCCGAGCCTACCGGAGCAGGTAAGGACGTCTTTGAGTTGGCCTTCTTCTAAGATGAACGCCAACAGCACCCCCTCTTGGGTCTTCTCTTTCGTTCTAAATAGTTGCAGAATTGAAGACAGCGCACCCTTTTCTTTTTCGCCGAGTTCCTCAATGCCCCCTAACATTCTCTTGGACACAGCACCCCGTCCACTGTTATTGGGTCTGGCAATTCTTGCTAACATAACGGTTTTCTCCTATTATATGGTTTTATTCTGGCGATATTTCTCTCCTTAGAACCATAGACCTTAATGTGCCTCCGGGTATTTTCCGAGGGGCATTGCATTGAAGTGCGTATTTTACCCAGGCTCCCTTTGATAGAGTATTATTAGACCGATATACCCACAAAACACCCCTGTTGCGCTTTCGCTCTAAGGTCGCCCTGCTAATTCCAGAACGTCTTATTATTTCAGAAAATGGGTAATTTTCATTGTCTAAAAATAAATCCCTACCGGTCTGTTCATTTATTAGTCTGTAAAAGCTCATTGTTCTATTTTATGGCTTCCTACCTATTATTTGAATTTTATGATTCATCTATACTCCAAATAATTAACTGAGGGCACCCACACACTTAAGCCCCGCCAAAAATCTCTCACCACATCAGCGGGCCAGGCACCCCCAGATTTCCCTTGACGGCTCCAATCTTTCTTATTATTATTAGATACTCTCACACATATCTCAGGGATTGAGGTATCGTTAACTACTGGGCAGTTCATTGTTCAGCTCTATTATTTTCAGGTTTTTCGATGTGGATTATAACCCTGCCCGTATCTGGGTCTCTGGAATACACCATCTCATCCCCGTCTGTAGCGTCCGATTCTCGCCTCAAGAATTTAGGGATTAAAGCATACGGACTTGAGCCATACTTGATAATCTTAATTCTGTCAATTTCTACTAATTTTGTGCTCATAAGGAATTCCTTATATTGTTTCCAAAAAAAATACTCTTTCTATTCTCTCTTTCGGCTGAATATAATGAATTCATTACTATTGTCAAGTAAAATCTTAAAAAATATTGTGAAATCATATGAATTATCTTATAAGTGATTATATGGCAACGATAAATTTTAGCGAAAATCTTAAAAGGGCACTTGAAAAAAAGGGCATGACAATCGCCGATTTGGCCAGAAAGTCTGGAATTCATTATGTTACAGTACACGGCTACTTGACCGAATCGAAAAGAGGAAAATACCCGGAGCTGAAAAATCTGATTAGATTATCAGAAGCATTAGATTGTAGGACAAGTGATTTGACCGGTAAAACCGATGCCGATATTGAATACGAGAAAAGCCTCGAAACACTAAGGGCGGAAATTAGGGTATATTCCGATGGAGCCCAAACGGTTGTCATTGGTGAAGAGGCCTATGAAATTGCAGTGTTACTCAAACATATTACACCAGAACAACGGGAGATAATCCTAAAGATGATTAGGTCCCAAATAAAATCAGAGGAAACATAACTCTTAACTTAAATAGAAAGGCAATGTATGAAAGAATTTCAAAAAACCCTAAGTCGGTTGATGTCTAAGAAAGGGTTCAGCCAAGCTGAATTGGCTGAAAGGTCTGGGATTAAGCAGCCCACGATCAGTAGGTATCTCCAGCATTCTGCCAAGGCAGAAGCCCCCAGTCTCCGTGACCTTATAAGGTTAGGGGATGCTCTCGGCTGTTCGCTGAATGAGTTGGCCGGAATAGACCCCCCTGGTGAAAAAGGGAAAAATGTTCCGGGGCACTTTGAACTATTTAAACAATTAAATTACGAGAATAAGGAGTTGGTTGAGAAAATAGCCGCAGACATGAAGAACAGGATTCATGGCTACACAAATTAGGGGTGAGAAAATCAACCTTCCGATTTGATCGGGCGTTGACAATTCTCCCTTCCCTTGCTATTATTGAAATATGCCAACTGCAGTTAAATATAATAAAGGGTTCAGGGTAAATTTTACCTATAAGGGCAACCGGAAAAGAAAAGATTTCTCTTTTGCCAATTTCAAAGACCCTGAGAAAGCTGCAGAGAATTACATTTCCCTAATCCTATCGGGGGAAAAGCCCGAAAAAGGTTCACCTACGCTCGGAGAAATGATTGATAAGTATATGGACTGGTCAATTCATATCAAAAGGAAAGCAGCCACGACAATCAGGCGAGACCAACAAAGGTTAAGTCGCTTTGCAGAATGGATGTCCAGAAAACAGAAAATCACCAAAATAGCCAAAAATGACATGAGAGAGTTTCAAGAGTATTTTTTTGCAAACGCCCCATTTGTTCAAAAGCCCTATCACCGAAGACAGTTCAATTCTAATCCACAGAGTAATTGGGAAAAATACAGGCAAAACCTACATGCTTTTTTCAAGTGGTGTATAGACCGAAACCATCTCGACACAAATCCGATTGACGGCCAAGAATTCAAATTCACCCTTCAAGAACGACTCCCGGCAAGAATATTCACAAAAGAAGAGTTGGATAAAATATTTGATTATTTTGACAATTTTGGATCTCCTCAACTGTCCGTATTTTTCAGGTTCTTAGCCTATACCGGAATGAGACCGGGGGAAGCTATCAGGTTAGAGCAAAAGAATATTGATCTGAAAAACTCAGTGATCAAATTGACCAAGACAAAAACAAAGAAAATTAGGTCTGCTATGATAAGCAAGAAATTGAAGCCATACCTGAAAAACATACCAAAAGGGAAATATCTCTTTGACTCTGGAAATGGTGGACATCTCTACACCGAGAGCTGGTACTGGCGACTACTCCGGAGAGCCACAGACGAACTGCGGATACCTCCGGCAAGACTCTATGACTTCCGACATACCTTTGCGGCCTCCCTCGCCCAGAGAGGAGTTCCCTTGGCCACCTTATCAGAACTGATGGGACATTCAGACATCAAATCAACTTTAATCTATATTCATTTTTACCCACAACATCTAAAGAAAGCAATCGACTCCCTACCATATTAAGCTGGCGTAGAAATGGCGTAGTCGATGGCGTAATTCGATGGCGTAACTACGCCAGAAATGACGGACTATGAGGGGTTTTGAAGTATAAACGGAGGTCGCTAAATTAGCCGGCATCAACGCAAAGTGGTTAAACGGCTTTGATTTGTGGGGTTTTTTGTATATGCCGAAGGGGGGACTCGAACCCCCACTCCCCGAAGAGAACTGCGCCCTGAACGCAGCGCGTCTACCAATTCCGCCACTTCGGCATCTCAGAGATAGTAAATATAAATTCCTAAATAGAAAAAGCAAAAAGAATTATTTGCGACAAATCCCGAGCAAATCCAGTGAATTTTCAAGATTATCTTTTATAATATAAAAATCATCAGAATCAAATCTTTTGATAGATTCTTCGAGCGATTCAGTCAAAAGCTTTCTGCCCGTTAGTTTTCTCATAACTGTTGCCAGAGCAGGTTTTATGGTAAGAGGAATGAGTCTTCTCAGGTTTAAGGGATCAATTGATTTAAAGCCTTTTTTGATTCGTTCAATTTCTATTTTTTGGGCTTCTTCTTTGCCCCTTATCCCCCAGACTCTGACATCGGAAAAAACTCTTTTTAAAACCCGTTCCAAATCTTCAGCGTAATATTCCCTGACATGAAACTTATTCCAGGGTTTTTCCCCGGGTTTAAGGCGGTATGTTCTGTTGGGAGTGGTGACAAGCAGCTGGCCATCTTCTTTGAGCACCCGGTAGGCTTCTTTGACAAAACCAATATCATCTTCAATATGCTCAATTACCTGAAAAGTGACCACAGCATCAAACCGGTTGTCCTCAAACGGGAGTCTGTCTCCGGCAAATAGCTGGAACAGGCATTTTTCTGAGCCATATTTTTGATTGGCATGCTCAATAGCCGGAGAATCTTTGTCCAGCCCTATTATCTTTTCCGCTGTTTCAGAGAGAAGATTGGTTCCATAACCTTCGCCGCTTCCAATTTCCAGAATTATATTATTGTGTGGTAGAAACTCTTGGCTGAACTGGTATGCTTTGAGATGTCTGAGATATGAAAGATATTCTTCCAGAGACTTAAATTCGTCCGGAACAACTCGTTCACCGGTTTTCAGTAATTTTTTATTCAAGATAATAATATTTTGAACTTAAGCCTAAGTGGCAAGCGAAAACTTACAGCTTCAGTCTATTCATATTAGACTAACTACCTGATATTACTCGCACCCATGTTTCGGACTTGCGCCATTTTTGAACATATAAGATATAAAATATGTCAAATCTGCAATATTTGGATTTCCACAACTCGCATTCACATCTCCCTGAGTTGGCAATTTTAATTCAGGACCATTTTTGAAAAGATAGTTGATCAAGTAAATAAGATCAGCTATGTCAACTTTCCCATCCAAATTCATATCACCAGAGGTATGACCTCTAAAAATAACTATTCCATCTACCTCAAAAGATTCGGTATTTTTATAACTTCCAGATACCGTGAACGTTTCAACAGTGGTATCATAAAGAGGCATATGCATGTTTATTAAATCTGAAACCTCAAAAGTCAGCACCATCACTTGACCAACAAATCCATCATGAGATGGTAGAATTTCAATTGCTGTAGGAATAATGCTTCCATTGATTCTCACTGTTGCATTATTTATATCCGTAACTGTAAGTCCGTCCTGCAGATTCCCAATCTTGATAGTGACAAACATCGTTGTATCTATTGAATAAAGAGAAGCGACATGAAGAAAAGCGGCATAAAGAGTGTCAGGTTCGATAATTGCCTTTCCTTGCGACACGGGGTCTTGATAAGGAATGTTGAGAATCTCTTTCAAACTGGTAATAGAGTTCAAAGGACTATCCCCCTGCCCAACCGATAGCTTGAAAAATACCTGCTGAGTATCCCCCGGTGCAAAATCAAAGGGACCAAATGACGGCATCATCCTTCGGTCACTGGAATTAATATCAATA
>JACZYS010000213.1 GCA_022570975.1 Candidatus Zixiibacteriota bacterium
AGAGCAACTGACTCATAATCAGTGGGTCGTAGGTTCGAGTCCTACAGGGCCCAGTAAAAAGGAGTAAAAATTGGGGCAATTAGCTCAGTCGGTTAGAGCATTCGGTTCACATCCGAAAGGTCACTGGTTCGAATCCAGTATTGCCCATGTAAAGTTAAAGAGATGATTGCAAGAAGAACAAAATTCATACATTTTCGAACGACATTTCAACATCTGAAAAATTTTGAAATGCCAAATCGAAAAGCGAAGGAAAATTTTTAACGCATTCACTATTAAAACGAGTGGATGCGTTTTTTAGTATCTGCAAATGAAAGTATCTTAAAATGCTGAGAGCATTGAATAGCACAGGAGGAATAGCTTAGTGAATAGTGATCTTGAATTATTATTGAAACTTCAGGTCATTGATTATGATATCGGTGAACTGGAACGATCCAAAGAATATTTGCCGGACATGATGGGCAACTTGCGGAAAGAGATTGAGGAAGCCTCGACCAATTTGGATAGCACGGCCACAGAGTATGAACAATCCAGATTAAGGCAGAAAAGTCTTGAAATAGAAGTCCAGTCTCTCGAAGCAAACCTTCAGAAATTCCAGCAACAGATGATGGCTATCAAGACCAACAAAGAGTATGACGCTTTGGTATCAGAAATTGATAACGTCAAATCAACAATTTCAAATAACGAGACAGAGCTTCTGGAAATTATTGACCGGATTGACGAGCTTGAAAAAGATTCTGAAGATAGGAAAGAAAAGCTGTTAAATGTGGAAGAGAATAACAAGAAACAGCTGGCCATGCTTCAGGAAAAAGTTGACTCTATCGGCTCGACAATGGAAACCAAAATGGGCAACCGCAAAGAAATTTCGTCATCGATCACAAGACAAACTCTTACTATTTATGAGCGAGTAAAAAAAGGTAAAGGCGGAACAGTGGTCGTTGTAGTCAAAAAAAGAGCCTGCGGAGCCTGTTATAAAGCCTTGACTCCAAGAAAAGTGCAGGAGATAAAAAGGGCAGACAAAATTAATACCTGTGATAACTGTGGAAGACTTCTTTTTTGGGAAAACGAAGAATCGAATTAGAGAGTTGATTTGTAAACTATGGTTGCAATTAGAAAGAAAAATGCCCTCACATTTGATGATGTCTTGTTGGTGCCGGCACATTCAACTGTTCATCCTCGTGAAATTGACCTGACAACAGAAGTGGTCAAGGGAATAAAGCTAAACATTCCCCTCATCTCGGCGGCAATGGACACGGTCACCGAAGCAGAACTGGCTATTGCCTTAGCCCGTCAGGGAGGGATTGGCGTTATCCACAAAAACATGTCAATAAAAAAGCAGGCCCAGGAGGTTGACAAGGTAAAACGTTCTGAATCAGGCATGATTGTGGACCCAATAACACTGCCCCCGAACAAAACTATCGCTTCAGCCTTAGAAGTTATGAAGCAGTTTTCGATATCCGGAATTCCTATTACAGAAAACGGTAAGCTGGTAGGCATATTAACTAACCGGGATTTAAGATTCAACCGTGATAACTCCAAAAAGATTTCAGAGTTGATGACCTGCGAAAAGTTAATCACGGTTCAAGAAGGAACCGATTTAGACACTGCCCAGGACTTGCTTCACAAACATCGCATTGAAAAGCTGCTGATAGTTGATGACAGTTACAATCTAAAAGGAATGATCACCGTAAAAGATATAATGAAAAAAATTCAGTTCCCTCAGGCTGCAAAAGATGAACGGGGCAGACTTCGCGTAGCAGCAGCTGTTGGAGCAGGAAAAGATTTGGAAGAAAGGGCAAGCGCTTTAAAAGATGCGGGAGTTGACCTCTTGGTTATGGATAGCTCCCACGGTCACTCGCAAGCGGTACTTGATGCTGTGAAAAAATTGAAAAAGCATCTGGCCGATATCCCGGTGATGGCCGGAAACGTAGCTACAGCCTCAGGTGCCAAAGCACTGGCCGATGCCGGGGCTGATTCTGTAAAAATTGGAATCGGACCGGGATCAATATGCACTACCAGAGTTGTTACCGGTGCCGGTGTACCGCAGGTAACGGCTATCTTGGATGCGGTTGAGGCCCTTAAAAAGTCAGGTATTCCCGTCATTGCTGATGGCGGTATCAGATATTCCGGAGATATTGCCAAAGCCCTGGCCTGCGGAGCAAATGCGGTGATGATTGGTTCCCTCTTTGCCGGTGTCGAAGAATCACCCGGCGAGACAGTCTTATTTGAGGGAAGAACATTTAAAGTTTATCGGGGTATGGGCTCATTGGGAGCTATGCAGGAGGGAAGTAAAGATAGATATTTCCAGGAGCATGAAGCAAGCGAATCAAAACTTGTTCCAGAGGGAATTGAGGGTAGAGTGCCTTACAAAGGAAAACTGGAAGAATCGGTTTTTCAATTGATGGGCGGCTTGAGAGCCGGAATGGGGCTTTGCGGTGCCGAAAATCTGACCAAATTTGGAAGTTCAGCGGAAATGGTAACAATTACCACGGCCGGCTCAATTGAGTCTCATCCCCATTCAATTCCAATCAGCAAAGAAGCTCCCAATTACAGGAGACTCTTTTAAATTGTGAAAAATGTGTTTTTATATATAACTGAATGCTTGTCATGGTAGGAGGAACAGTCGCGCTTTAAATTATTTTTGAAGTGAGGAAAGTCCGAGCTCCGCAGAATCGGGACGCCCGGTAGCACCGGGGCAGAGTAATCTGACGGATAGTGCCACAGAAACTATACCGCCTCAATTTTTTTGAGGTAAGGGTGAAAACGTAGTGTAAGAGACTACGCTCTTGATAGGAGACTAACAAGAGGGGTAAACCCCGTCCGGAGCAAGACCAAATAAGGGAAAAGGAGTTGATTCGCTCCATTTGATTCCCGGGTAGGTTGCATGAACAAGCGGGTAACCGCTTGTCAAGATAGATGACTGTTATGCCGTTTCGGTAAACAGAACTCGGCTTACTACCTGCCATGACAAGCCTTCTTAAAAATGAGAAGGATAAAAAAATATGATAGCAGGTCAAAAGACAACATCATTAAAATGGGTTGTAGAAAATGAACCTGAGCAGGAACTAACCAAAGATCTCTCCGCGGAGACAGGCCTACCACAGAATATTGTAAAAATTTTGATTAATCGAGGCCTTATAACTGTAGAAAAAATTGACCGGTTTCTCAATCCCCAACTGGCAAACTTAGTTGATCCCTTTGCTCTAGATGGCATGGAAAAAGGGATAGATAGAGTTGCCGAGGCCTTTTACAACAATGAGAAAATTATTATTTTTGGCGACTACGATGTTGACGGCATCACCGCCACGTCACTGCTCTACATCATTTTAAACAAACTCGGCGCGCAGGTTGATTTTTATCTGCCTAACAGACTTACCGAAGGATATGGTCTTTCACCCGCAGCAATTGACGAAGCCAAAGCAGATGGTGTAACACTTATCATCACTGTTGACACCGGAACAACAGCTGTCGATGAAGTGGCCTATGCTAAGTCTGTTGGAATTGATATTATCATAACTGACCACCATGAACAGGGAGACAAAATCCCCGAGGCCTACGCCATCATTAATCCCAAGCTTTCTAAAACAGGATACACCGAAGAGCTTTCCGGAGTGGGCGTTGCATTCAAATTCGCTCAGGCACTCTACAAGAGATT
>JACZYS010000214.1 GCA_022570975.1 Candidatus Zixiibacteriota bacterium
TTAATAATTTCTATTACTTATTCAAGACCCATAAGATTTTCTGGATCTGATAGGAATGTCATTTCTCCACTATTCAATTCAAAATACATCCTCATCATCATACAATCTGCAAAATCTGGACTTCTTCCAATGTTTTCTTTTACTTCTTCTTTGCTAATTACTTGAAACTTACCATCTTTATCCACATCTTTTCTTTTTACTTGCTCCAATTCTTCTATCAAAGATTCTTTATATCCTAGATTTTCAATATTTACTTTTATCTTACCAGAATTAATATTTATAGATAGATTATTGTAACATTGTGATTTAAGATTCCTGTAATTATTTATATCTGTTCTAGTTATAATAGGAACTGAATTATTAACAAAACCCTTTACACCTAAAAGATGATCAACTATTCCTCCCCCTACTCCATCCTCGTCTACTATTATCTTCTCCCAAGGTATATTTTCTTCTGTAGCAATTTTCTTTATTTTTTCTTCATTAAAGGTTGTGCTAGTAATTGGGTAAACATAAACCTTCTTTACATACAATCCTTGCCAGACCATTATAACAGTTCTGTCTTGACCGAATCTCGCAGGATCAACACTCATATATTTTTCATTTAATTTCTCAATTTCTTTGCCATCAAACAATTCAATAATTTTGTCATATTCAATCATCTTAGCAGGATCATCATCATATTCAAAATTACCATAAAGAAATCTTTCCTTGCTTATTTTATCCAATTTCTTTAAGTTCTCAATATAATGAGGAGAAATATAATGATTATCATAAACCAAGCGATGATGTGGAATTAATTGACAGCGAAGGGATAAGCAGATTATTAGGTTTGGTAACAGAGCTTATCTTTTATTTTGATGATTACGCAGGCGGCCTGACTTTCCAGAAGACAAAAGACCCGGATGCCGGTAAAAGGGCTTCCTCGTTTTCTGTGACGCTTGGTATCATGCCTGACTATATAGCCGAGGTGGTGGGGCTAAAAGTTGACGGTGTCACCCCGGACAGACCCGGTGAAAAAGCAGGACTTATACCCGGTGATATTATTCTGAAAATTGGCACAATTGATATTGGCGATATTTATGACTATATGGGTGCGCTGGGGAAATTTCGCAAAGGGGACAGCACTTTCTTGAAGATTGCAAGAGACGCTGACACTCTTAACCTGCCGGTAGTTTTTTGATTAAAATCAGCTGTGCGAAGAACGGCTTGAATTTTAATAAAAACGGCCTATCCACCAGCTCCTTTGGAACGGAAAATTGAGATAACCCCTTTAATTTTCTTTATTTTATCGAATACTCTTGTGAGATGCGACAGAGATGACACCTCAATAACAAATTTCCCAACGGCAGTGGTATCTTTGACAGACATTTCCGCAGCCCTGACATTGGTGTCAACATCGGCAATAGCCTGAGTAATATCTCTGAGCATATTTTTTCTTTCTTCTACTATTAGTTCCAACTCAACGACAAAGGACTGGCCTTTTTGAGTATCCCAGCTGACCTCAATTTTTCTTTCCGGCGACTGGCTTGAAAGTTCCAAAGCACTCGGGCAGCTTAATCTGTGGACGGTGACTCCTCTCCCCCGGGTGATAAAGCCGACTATATCTTCACCCGGTATTGGCTGACAGCACCCGGCAAAGCGGAACATCATATTATTCATTCCCTGGACTTGAATTCCTTTTGATCCTCTGATTCTGTCAATGATTTTACTTACAAAGCCGCTTTCTGTCTGCTCATCCTTGGGAACAATCAGGTCAATAATTTTTTGCTGGGCCATTGAGCCGTTACCTATTCCGGCAAAGAGAGCTTCGATAGATTTCTTGTTTAGTTTTTCAGCTATCTCCTGAAGGGTTTCATCATTGGGAAAATCTACCCTGAGGTCTTTCAATTTCCTCTCAATAATCTGTCTTCCCAATCTGAGCGACTGCTCTTGTCCGGCTTGCTTCAGCCACTTTTTTATTCTGGTTTTGGCCTGAGAGGTCTTGACAATCTTGAGCCAGTCATGTGAGGGCGTTTGATTTTTATTAGTTAAGATTTCCACTTCATCTGAAGTTGCAAGCTCAGTTGAAAGAGGTACAAGTTTGTTGTTCACTCTTGCTCCCGAGCAATGGATGCCAACTTCGGTATGTATCTGAAAGGCGAAATCAATTGGCGTTGCGCCTTTGGGAAGATGTATCAGTTTGCCGTTTGGGGTATAAACAAATATATCTTCGGAGTATAGATCAATTTTTAGATACTCCAAGAACTCCGAAGGATTGGTCATGTCTTTTTGCCATTCTAAGACATCACGGAGCCATATCATCTGACGGTCGTCCCGGCTCATCTCCTGCTTCCCCTCTTTGTAAAGCCAGTGGGCGGCGATGCCGTTTTCGGCAATGTGATGCATGGCTGAAGTTCTAATCTGAATTTCTATCATTTTCTTGTGAGGGCCGAAAACGGCGGTGTGCAAAGAACGGTAACCGTTTGGTTTTGGGTTGGCTATATAATCATGAAAACGGTTGCCAATCGGCTTCCACATGGTGTGAAGGATACCCATGCAGTGATAGCAGTCCCGCTCCGAGTTAACAATTACTCTGATGGCAAAGAGGTCATAAATTTCTTCAAAAGGAACTTTCCTGTATTTTATTTTTCTGTTGATAGAGTCCAGGTGCTTTGCCCGGCCATATACTTCCGCCTTTATATCATTTTTTATCAGAGCCTCTCTCAGCGGCTTGACCACTTCTTTAATATATGAGTCCCGTTCTTCTTTTCTGTCTTTTACCCGCTGGGCCAGGCGGACAAATACTTCCGGTTCCAGATATTTCAAGCATAAGTCTTCCAGTTCGGTTTTGACTTTGTTGATGCCGAAGCGGTGGGCCAGGGGGGAGTAAACGTCCCTTGTCTCCTGCGCAATATACTTTTGCTTGTGAAGCGGAAGATGTTCAAGGGTGCGCATATTGTGAAGCCGGTCAGCAAGTTTTATCAGGATAACTCTGATATCCTTGGACATGGTCAAAAGCATCTTGCGAAAATATTCGACCTGCTGTTCTTCACGTGATGAAAAATAGACGGCACCAATTTTGGTCACACCATCAACCAATTCTGCTATCTCCGCTGAAAATTCTTTTTCCAAATCTTCAATAGTCGCATCGGTGTCTTCGACAACATCATGAATAAGTCCGGCGGCTATTGTAGTCGAATCCATGTGCTGCTCAGCCAGAATAAAAGCAACTTGAAGACAGTGGTCTATGTATGGTTCACCGGAAGAGCGCATCTGACCGTCATGGGCCCGTTCGGAGAACTCGTATGCCTTACGAATAAGCGGAATATTCACATTTGCGTTTAACGCTTCAATGCCAATTATAAATTCTGCAAGATTCACTAAACCACCTGAGATTTTTTCTTCTGTCCATATAAGTCCATTACTTTGATGGCAACTTCGTATTCATCAATACTATCCATGCAGTTACATTTCCCCTGAGGGCACTTACAGATTTTTTTGAGAGGCTGCATAACACAGTGGTGAACCCCAAGCGGACCCCACCTGACCGGAGACATTATCTGTCTTCCCGGAAAGAGTCCCACAACTTTTGAGCCAACAGCAGCGGCCAGATGAAGCGGGCCGGTTGAGTTG
This sequence comes from Candidatus Zixiibacteriota bacterium, assembly GCA_022570975.1. Taxonomy (GTDB): domain Bacteria; phylum Zixibacteria; class MSB-5A5; order GN15; family FEB-12; genus JACZYS01. Next base: position 3,616 of record JACZYS010000214.1, read on the forward strand.
GCAGATACTACATCGGCAAGTGAAAGAA
>JACZYS010000215.1 GCA_022570975.1 Candidatus Zixiibacteriota bacterium
TCTCGATAGGCTTCGTTTATAAGAGTATCTCCAAGCGTTAGATTGCTTGTGGTTGAGTTGTTAGTTAAGTCTCCGAAGTGATTTCTTGCTCCTGTATAAGTAAGCATATTATGTTCTTTTTATATTTCTTAATTCTTCAGCCTGAAGATTCAGCCCGTCCAGGCGAGGGATACCGTCATCATAATTGAGCCTGCCCCTGAAAGCATTTCTCAAGGTTGCAGGCTGTTCTTCGATCTCTTTGAGCATAAAATGTTCATAGCCGGCTTTTTCAATCTGATCCAAATTCCAGGTAACTTCTTCAATTTGAGGAGTAATTTTGTCATTTTCGATAGTGGTTATTTTATATGATTCGGCTGAAACAGTTGCAATTTCTCCATCCTCTAAATAGACCACTTTTTTAGTATGTTCCAATATGGCCGAGACATCTGAGGCAACAAAATTCTCACCATCACCATGCCCCACCACCAGAGGTGAACCCATCCGGGCGGCTACTATTACATCCGGATTTTGCGATGAGACAACGGCAATGCCGTAAGTTCCCTCAACCTGACCCAAAGCCAGCCGGACAGCTTCGGTAAGGTCACCTTTATAATTATATCTTATAAGGTGAACCAGAATTTCGGTGTCAGTGTCGGTCTTGATTTTAAAACCTTGTTGAATCAAAAATTCTTTTATGGCCCGATAGTTTTCAATAATTCCGTTATGGATTAATGCTATTTCTTCGGCGCTATCGGTGTGGGGATGAGCATTGTTTTGATTTGGCTCGCCGTGAGTTGCCCATCTGGTATGAGCAATTCCGTGAGTGCATTCCATGTCGTCAATATCTTTGATTTCCTCTTCCAGTCTCTTGATTTTTCCTGCAGACTTGACAACAATCAGGTTTTTGTCGCAGACCAAGGCTACACCGGCAGAGTCATATCCCCGATATTCAAGACGTCTCAATCCTTCCATTAAGATAGGAAGAGCATTTTTCTGACCTATATATCCAACAATACCACACATAATCTTATTTCATCATTTTAGAAGTTTCATTATTTCTGACTTCAATTTCAAAGTGAGAGAACTATCAGTTGTCTCTATTATTAGTCGGTAGATTGGTTCGGTATTTGATGTTCTAATCTGCACCCAACCTCCTTTAAAATTAATCCTTATCCCATCTTTCCGGTCAATTTTTGATTTCCCGGTAATGGCAATTATTTTCTTCTCCAGACCTTTAATTCTGCCTGCAAATCCGACGGGCAAATTTGACTTGATCTTTATATTATAATAAACGTTATAAGTTTCAACAAGTTCAGAAATCTTCATCTTATTGAAAGTCAGAGAGGACAGAACAAATGCTGCCGCAACTAAAGAGTCTCTTCCGGCATGGGAAGTTGGATAAATAACTCCTCCGTTTCCTTCTCCGCCAATGACAGCTTTCCTTTTTTTCATCTCTAAAACGACATTTGATTCACCTACCTTTGAATAATAAAGTCTTGAGCCGGATTTTCTTATCAGGTCGGCGGTTACGTTTGAAGTTGACAGATTTATAACGGCAACAGATTTTTTCTTACCCAAAATATAATCGACGGCAATAGCCAGAGTCAGCTCTTCGCCGATTGGAATCCCCTTTTCATTTACAATTGCCAGCCTGTCAGCGTCCGGGTCACAGGCCAGGCCAATATCTGCCCTATGTTTTTTTACGGCCCTTGAAAGTTGGGTCAAGTTTTTTGCAACTGGTTCGGGCTCGTGAACAAAGTTACCGTCACCTTTGCAATTAATCTCTATGACTTTGCATCCCATTTCTCTCAGCAGTTTAGGTAATGCGAAAGAACCTGCACCGTTAATTGCATCTAATACAACTTTGTATTTGTTAGACTTAATCTTTCTTAGAGGAATAGTTTTAAGAGATAAAATTTGCTTAATATGAATATCTATAAAATTTTCATCTGTTTTATAAGAACCTAACTTATCAAATAATTGATCGTTAAATTTTCTGGATTCATAAATAGAATTAAGCATCTTATACTGAGCAGGTGAGATGAACTCTCCCTTGTTATTGAAAAATTTTAGAGCGTTCCATTGCGATGGGTTATGCGAGGCTGTTACACAGATACCACCTACTGCTTTAAATCTCTTTATCGCTATTCCTATTGTTGGAGTTGGAACAACCCCTAAATCTATAACATTAATTCCAACTGACTGAAGCGAACCAACAACCATTCCAATATAGAAAATTCCAGATGGACGCGTGTCCCGACCAACAACTACAGTGCCTTTTCTTAAAAAAGTTCCAAAAGCCATGGAATAGTCCATAACTACAAAAGGGTATATTCCTTTTCCTACTATACCTCTGATTCCAGAGGTAGATTTTATTAGTATATCTTTTGCCATAATATTACTTCTTATATTTTCCCAATATAAATAAGTTCTCGGAATTTAAAAGAGAGAAATGAATTATCTCTTTCTCGCCAGAATCGAGCCTAACTGACTGTGCAACAATATGTTACTGGCAAGGAAATGATCTTGAAGTATATTCAGCTCTTTATTAGAAAGTTCATGACCCGGCAATTTAGAGTCCCTATTCTTTGCTGAAACTCTTACCGACTGCCGACGGCACAACCGGAGATTCTGTTGATTGGGATTTCATCTGGTTTTTGAACTGAAGCTGGTGCAGTTTATAGTAAATTCCTTTTTGAGCCAGAAGTTGGGCATGTTTTCCGGTCTCCCTGATTTGTCCATGGTGCAGCACAATAATTTTATCAGCCTTTTCAATAGTGGATAAACGGTGGGCAATTATGATTGAGGTTCTTTCTTTAAGCAGCTCTTCAAGAGCTTTTTGTATCAACAATTCTGTTTCAGAATCAACCGAGCTGGTGGCCTCATCCAAAATTAAAATATCCGGATTAAAGGCAAGGGCCCGGGCAAAAGAGAGCAGTTGTTTTTCACCGGTGGAAATCGTTGCCCCTCTTTCTTTGATCGGCGTTGCCATACCCAGAGGAGTGTCTTTCAAAATGCGGTCATAGCCAACTTTTGACAAGGCCTCTTTTATTTTTTCATCGGAAATATTCTTGTTCTTCAACCGGACATTACTGGCATAATCCCCCTGGAAAATGAACACGTCCTGCATGACCAGACCAAGGTGGCTTCTCAATTCAGAGATTTGCATATCTTTTATATCTACTCCGTCAATTTTTATTGACCCGCTCTGGTAATCATAAAAGCGGTAGAGTAAAGAAACAAGTGAGGTTTTGCCGGCTCCGGTAGCCCCCACTATGGCAATTTTTTCCCCCGGCTCTACTGTAAAGGAGATATCATCTAATACCCAGTTTTCATCATTGTATGCAAAACGAAGATTCTGAATCTCAATTTTTCCTTTGAATTTTTCTATTTTCTTTGGATGCGCCGGATTTTCTATTCTTGGTTTGGTGTCTAAGAGAGAAAAAATTCTTTCGGCTGAGGCCATTGACGCCTGCAAAATATTATATTTTTCTGACAGATCTCTGATTGGCCTGAAAAACATTTCCACCAGATAAATAAAGGCGACCAATTCACCAAAAGTTAAAGCACTTGTGGTTATCTGCAGCCCTCCATAATAGAGCATGATTCCGGCAG
>JACZYS010000216.1 GCA_022570975.1 Candidatus Zixiibacteriota bacterium
GTTGATAATTAACCGCTCGGTTAATATTAATCTTGATAAAACAAATACCAATGTGGGCGATATCTCTGCTCTCTTCAGGTTGTTCGCAGCACCTCGCATATTTTCAAAACCAACCAATATACAACTGTCAATCGGCACCTCAATTCCTGTTGGTGATGGAATTGCCAACATAATGACCGATGAAAAGAATTTTGCAACCGGGACATTTGATCCAATAATTAACATGATTGCAGCCATAATGATTAAACCGGGATGGTCTTTTGATGCCAGATTTTACACGCGCCAAGTTGTCTCATATGATAATGACAGGACCAAGATAGGAAATCTATATGCTTATGGAATTAACCTCACCTATGCACCATTAATCTCATCCTATAACTTTAATGCCCAGTTTAAATTTATAAATCGGGGGCAGGATATATTCAACGATGTTACTTTCCAAAACAGTGGTGGAGATTATATATATTTCACTCCGGGGTTTTCCAAAAACATTTTTGGTCGGGGTGAATCAGCTGTCAGTTTCTGGTCTGAAATTGACATTCCCCTCTATCAATATGTACAAGGAACACAACTGACTGAAAAGTGGAACGTAAGGTTTGGTATCAATTTTGGATTGTCGTTGTTTGGTCACAAAAAAATAGACAGTAAATTCAAAGAGCTTTTCTAACTGGCGGATTTCAGTTTTGCCAGATTTTCCTTGGCCTCAATATGAATTGGGATGCCCTCATCCGCCTCTGCAAAAATACGAAGAAATTTTTCATACTGGGCAATGGCTTTGTCATTCCAGCCTGAGGCCTCGTAGGCTTTGGCTAGATAAAACTGAGCCAAGGATTCCAGATATGGTTCTCCACTCACAGACTGATCAATTCTGGTAGTTGCTTTTTCCAACAGCTCAACTGCCCTGCCTATCCTATTGGTTTTGAAGCAGCAAATCCCTACTCTTGCTAAATTTTCAGTTCGAATTTCAAAGTCCAGGATTTGATCAAAATGTATAAGGGCTTTTTCATAATTTTCAGAGTAAAACTCCAAGGCACCTTGTAAGTATACGACCCACAACTTGCCAATAGGAATCTTGCCATAATCACTGTTTTGAATTTTGGAAATATAAAATTCTGCACTATCCCTATTGCCGACCGATACTTCCAGCCTGATTTTATATAAGTAAAAGTTCATTCGTACTAACCCTTTTAGAGTCGTATCTGCATCATACTCATTCAACAAATCATCAATAATAACTCTGGCAGAATCAAACCAATTGCTGTTCCCGGTAAGACTTCCATAATCTACAAAGATTTTTGCTTTTTCTATTCGTTTGAACCCAGGTCTTTTGATCTCATTCTTCATTTCAAGTTCATACATTTCGATGGCGAGATTTATCCTTTGCAAAGATTCTCTGATTTTGCCTCTCTTTAATGAAATTCTGGGCCTTACAAATCTTGCGTTAGATCTGACCCGTTTGTCATCATAAGCAATAGACTTATCAAGCCACTTTTCAGCTTCTTCATAGTTCCCCAAAGCAAAATTATTTATGCCCATCCCTCTGAAACTGGAAATAAAATTAGGGTCAATTTCCAATGCTTTTGAGTAAGATGCAAGCGCTTTTTTATGTTCACCTTGAAAACCAAACAATTCACCTCTGGAGTCGTATGGATTAGCTTCATCGGGCACCAGTTCAATGTACTTATTTATCGCCCAGATAGATTTTTCATTTTGATCAATGTCTGAGTAAGTGTAAGCTAACTGATTGTAGACACCCTTATACAATGGGTCAATCTCTATCGCCTTTTCCATTAACTCAACTGCTTTTGTAAAATCTCTTTTTTCAAAGCCGATGTAGATAAGTCCCAAAGTAAAATATGCTTGTTTTTCTTCAGGAAACTCATTTATAATCAGCTCATATATTTTAATTGCTTCATCAAGATTATCATAAATGTCTTCTCTTTCTGCCCTAATATACAACTGATCTAACTTGCCAACCCTGTCTATAAGATTCATCGCTTTATCAATATAACTTTTCTTCTCGGAAATTATAGAATGCGCAAAATATGCCATGGCGAAATTCGAATCTAACTCAATCGCCTTATCATAGTCTTTAATTGCCTCAAGATGTTTAAATCTGAGAAACTTGTCCCACCCCTCCAGATAATACCGATAAGCTTCTGCAGATTTTGTATATTGTAATTCAGGGCTATCCTTGCTTTCCACAGCTTCAACTTCTGGCAGCAGAAGACTTTCTGTTATTCCACTGTTGAGTTTGCCGGCCAGTGAAAATATATCTTCCCCAGTTTCACCGATAATCTCAGGAGAGGCTATAATGTTTCCGGTTGGAACTTCTATCAATTGTGCCGTAATGACCAAATTTGGCTCGGTGCGCAAGATACTTCCGGTCAGCATCCATCTTGCTTTCGCCTTTTTAGCAATTTGCGAAGCTACATCTCTGTCTATCTGCTTGACACCTTCGTGCCCAAGAAGTTTTAAGATGTCATACAATCTCTGGCTTGAAACAACCTTTATACCGTCTGAATTAGAAAGTTTTGATATCAGCAGATTAGCGACAATCTCTCCCAGTCTTTTTTCATCGGCCGGGTCAACAATATTATCAAAATACATGACCGCAATAACATCATTGGCCGCCTGAGCTTCATCTGTTGATGAAACCTCAAATTTCCAGGGTTTGAGTACCATTACCAAAACAGCGATAACGAAAACTGCTACCGATAACGATATTTTCAGATTCTTGCTTCCTGATGATTGCCGTGCTTGAATCATTGTCTGGCTGGAAACTTCACCACTTGAAATAGTTCTCAAAACCTGCTTTAAATCTGAGACAACTCCTGCAGCAGTTTGGTATCTGTATGCTGGGTCTTTTTCTAAAAGCTTTGAGACTATTCTCTGGAGTTCATCCGGAACATCGTTCTTATATCTTGCCATAGGTTCAGGTGAGTCACTTGAAATTGCTTTCAAAGTGGCAACATCGTTATCTCTTCTGAATGGTGTCTTCCCAGCCACCAACTCATATAGCACTAAACCGAACGAAAACAGATCGGAGCGTTCATCAACAGCTTTACCATTAACTTGTTCCGGTGACATATAGCCGACTGTACCCAATGTGGAACCGGTTTTTGTAAGATGCTCCTGTCCTTGTATTGCGGCCAAACCAAAATCCAAAATCTTTGGACGACCATAAGCATCGATAACAATATTGGATGGTTTTATATCTCTATGAATAATATTTTTGTCATGAGCCGCACCCAAACCATCGCAAATCTGAATGGCCAGTTCAATCACTCTTTCTATATCCAGTTCTTTATCTTTGTAATAGTCCCTGAGTGACAGTCCTTCAACCAGTTCCATGGCAAAAAACGGGCGGCCGTTATATTCGCTGACTTCGTGAATGGTTATGATATTGGGGTGGCTCAAAGTTGCTGTTGACTCTGCCTCTCTGATAAAGCGAGTTCTGAAATCTTTATCATTAACATGTTGCGCCGGTAAAAACTTGAGTGCAACTTTGCGCTTGAGCATTGTATCTTCGGCCAGATATACCTCGCCCATCCCCCCGGCACCAATTTTTTC
>JACZYS010000217.1 GCA_022570975.1 Candidatus Zixiibacteriota bacterium
ATAAATTTAAAATATAAATACCTCAACGTTTATACAGTTGTTTATTGCAGGAATTAAATCTCCATCTACAAAACTTCTTAGAAATTCGTATACTGTTTTGATTTCCCACTTATTAGTCTCCCTTTGAAAATCGGGCTTTCTAATAAAAGGATACATAAGATTACCCATCAAAGATGAAATAGGGTATTTGTCCCCCAGTATTGAGGTGTACTTTGTTTCTCCAGTGGCCTCAAAATCCTCTCTAGGTATTAAGGCATCCAAATTTACTTTGGGCATAATCCTATTCCCTTGGGTTTATCAGATTAGCATTAATATACTACTCATATTATTCGTCTTGACTAGTTGTCAATATGCAATCGCTTAAGTTTCAGCTTAAGAAAATTTATATACTGGGGGACGGACTCGAACCGTCGACCTCCTGAACCACAATCAGGCGTTCTAACCAACTGAACTACCCCAGCATAAGATTTCTCAAATTAAGCAATTTGAGTTATATGTCAATAGTCTTGTAGGAGATGTTTCCAGTGATCAAGCCTCACTAAGAACTGCAAACTGGGGCAGACGAGGGCGTCTGCCGCCCACAAATACAATTTACGTCCCCCCAAGTCAGTTCGAGCGGAGTCGAGAACCCGGTAGGTATTGGCAGCACTTTAACATTTTAGCTCTGACTTAACAGACCCTTCGACTCCGCTCAGGGCGACAGGCTTCGCCTGATTTATATAGCATTACCGATTTCATGTGAAATGACACAGGGGCAGACGAGGGCGTCTGCCGCCCACAATAACAAGAGCCCTTCGACTCCGCTCAGGGCGACTTTCTGATGGCTATTTTAGAATCAAAGACCTGGCTAATTTCATCACGATATTCCATTCCTCCGGTTTGACCGGTTGAATAGAAAGCCGTGCTCCCCGCCGGTTGACCATCATATCTTCCAGACCGGGAGTAACTTTTAAGGTTTGCAACGAAATTGTGTCGGAAAATTTATGCTTGAGCCTTACATCGACCATAAACCAGATCGGGTTGTCCTCGGACATTTTGGGGTCGGGATGGTCAGAATTTGGGTCCATGGCGGTGAAATCCGGGTATCCGCTTTTGACAATTTCGCAGATACCTACAATTCCGGTCGGTTTAGCCGAGCTATGGTGGAAAAAGAGTTCATCCCCATTTTTGATCTCATCGCGCAAAAGGTTTCTGGCCTGGTAGTTGCGAACACCGTCCCAGTGCTCGGTCTGTTGTGGCATTTTCTGTAAATCATCTATCGAAAAACTGCTTGGCTCAGATTTAAAAAGCCAGTATTTTTTTGGCATTTGTTGTCTCTTTCTATTGCATAGAATGTTCTTAATACACTATCTGACAACAAGATATATATTGACTACCAATAAAAACAAGCTATATTCATAACGATACCGCCTGAACTGAGAAGTCTTTTGAAATAGAAATTGGACAATGCCTAAATTATCAAAACTGAATATCTGTTTATTTCTTCTCTCCCTGCTTATTATATTTTCTGTTTCCGCATTTGCCGTTGATCCCTTGATGGTAAAACTCAGCAAAAGAACAATTGAGACCGAGCAGTTGACAGAACAGTCTCAAAGAACTTCTGATCTGGTCGGCAATCACATACTCATCCAGTTTAATCAACCGGTAACTGATATTGAAAAAGAGTCTCTTGCCGGGGAAGGAATTTATCTTATCAGTTATATTCCCGAATTTGCCTACACGGCATATTTGGAATCAAATATCAGCCAGTCCAATATAGACGACTATAATATCCGCTGGTTTGACAAAATTTCACCGACAGACAAAATATCACCGATGATAGATGAACTGGGTATCGGAGAATGGGCCAGACGTGGTGGTGATTTGGTTCAGTTTGCGGTGATTATTCATAAAGATGAAGATTTAGACGCTCGTGCCCTGGATATTGAGAGAGATTTTGGCGCACAGATTTTGGGTGTGGAAAGAACAGTAGGGATAATTGATTTGATTCTGCCGGAAGATGCCATGTATCGGCTCTCGGAGTTAGATTTTGTACTATTAATAGAAGAAGCCATGCCTCCTCAGGTGATTACCAATAATTCATCACGATCAAATACGGGCGCTGATATTCTTCAGGCCCCGCCTTACAATCTTGACGGCTCAGGTGTGACTGTTGCAGAATGGGACGGCGGCCACGTCAGTAAATCTCACAATGATTTATCGGGAAGAATTTCTTATGGAGATGGCGCAGCCGTAGCTAACCATGCCACCCATGTTGCCGGAACAGTAATAGGGGACGGCACTAACTCAGACGGAACATACAGCGGTATGGCCCCGGCGGCGAGTATCGTTTCTTTTCTTTGGTGGAGTACCAGTTCAGAGTTGTCGTCGGATTATGCGTCGGCTGTTTCAAGCTTTGGCGCCAAGCTGGCTACCAATTCATGGGGTTTGGGAGTAGGTACCCCCACTGAATTTTCTTGCAGCAATCTTTTGGGAAATTATTATTCGGCCTGCGCAACTCTGGACAATACCATACGTGGTGATATGGAAGCCCCAATCCTTATTTTCTGGTCGGCCGGAAATGAACGGAGCAGCGGCTCCCAATATTGCGGCTCTATCGGCTGGACTTACGGTACAATTGGTGTTTACGGAACCTCAAAAAACACGGTCACCGTTGGAGCAATAAATTCAAACAACAGCAGCATGACCGGTTTTTCATCATGGGGGCCAACCGACGACGGCCGGATCAAACCGGATGTTGTTGGTCCGGGCTGTCAGACAACTTCAGATTTTGGGGTCACTTCCACCAGTTCAAGCGGAGGCTACTCCGTTTTGTGCGGAACTTCCATGTCCACTCCGGCCGTGGCCGGAATTGCGGCACTCATGTATGAGCAATGGGAAAACACCTTTTTAGTCGGCTCTGTTTTACCTTCGACAATGAAAGCAATACTTATCAACACGGCCGAGGATTTAGGAAACCCCGGACCCGATTATTCTTACGGCCATGGTAAAGTGGACGGAGTCAAGGCGGTTGAAAAAGTTGCCATGGGTGAGCCGTCATATTTTGAATCAATAATTTCAGGCGGCACGGTTCATTTGTATGACCTGACTGTTCCGGGTGGTACTTCAACATTAAAAGTGACTCTGGTCTGGGATGACCCGGAAGGTGTTGCTATTTCCGGAGCAACGCTCATAAATGATTTAGACCTGATCTTAATTGATCCCTTCAATAGCGAAGAATTACCCTGGGTACTTAACGAAAACATTCCCCAACTTCCGGCATCTCCCGGAATTGACAGAATCAACAATGTTGAAACAGTGGAAATTGACAGCCCCACGCCCGGCCTCTGGAAAGCAAGAGTAACGGGATTTAATGTTCCCGAGGGTCCCCAGAATTATTCTCTGGTTTTTACTCCCGACTCAATTTACACTCCCGGCAATCTTGCCGCTCTGGCTGTCTTTAACCAGGCGGATCACTTCACCGATCCGGGCGAAACTACCACTGCAGATTTCTGGGTCACTAATATCGGGGCGAATTTGGATTCGGTTGCCGTATCTATTTCTGACAACAATTTATGGTTGACTGAATCTATT
>JACZYS010000218.1 GCA_022570975.1 Candidatus Zixiibacteriota bacterium
ATCTGTCAAGTCCATCTTAAATCAATTTGTAAATAATCAAAGAGGTATGATCCAATTGAAAGATGGTCAGTCTAAAACTACTAATTCTGGGATTTATCTGAATTGGTCACAAGGTAGCCTTCTGGAATATAACTTTTTTTATTCGAACTTTGGCGATGAAGCCGGAGCAGGGGCAAGCCTTTACGCTAATCTGGGGAGCAATGATACAGTGCGATATAATATGTTTGGAAACAACTGGGGATCCTCAGATGTCTTCTTCCAACTTAATAGTCCTATTGCTTTTTATAATAATACAATCATCAGACCGGATAAGCCTTCATCGGAAGAGGGAGTAAGAATTTACGGCGCATCATCCGGAGCACCTTCGATTTTCTATAATAATATTATTTATAGAGGACAGAGAGGGTTTAATATTTCTACAGATGAGGATTATCCCATTGATATTTCTTATAATTGTGTCTATAACGATTATAATACTTCAATTTACAAGTTTTCCGGGACGACAATTGAAACAGGAAATATTTTCGCTGACCCACTTTTTTGGGATGCACTACTAATTATTGGATACCTTACTGAAGAATCACCTTGCCTGGATGCAGGAAATCCGGATGTGTTTTTCAACGACCCTGATGGCACCCGCAATGACATGGGATGGCTCCCATCAGGAGGGTGGCGCAGCGCTAACCGAACCTTTCAGCAATTTCTTGAACTTAAGTGAGATTATTAACAGAAGAAGATTAAGAAATCTTAATCTTCTTCTGTATCAACTTTGAGGCTTGATCCGCAAATATGGGAATCTGTAAAACTGAAAACTTCTTTCACTTTATCAGCAGAGACAGATGGACCCTCGCTGGAGCAATGCTGATTAAAAGCATCGGTCAGCCGTGATGCAACATTTTCCATCGAAAATCCCTCAATATCTGTTCTCTGAAGCATATATACTATTTCACCATCCTTAAACAAGGCAATAGAGGGGGAAGAAGGTGGGAAATCAGAGATATTTTCACGCATTATATGGACGGCTTCTTTATCTACTCCGGCAAAGACGGTTGCCAGCTTATCCGGTATAACTTTATTCTGAAGGGCCAGAGCCACACCCGGGCGGGCGTTTCCGGCCGCACAACCACATACGGAATTGATTACAACAAGCTTGGTGCCTGATTTTTCGGCAAGGAAATCATTAACTTCCTGTCCGCTGGTTAACGGCTTAATTCCAATTGCTTCAAGCTCTTTCCACATAAATGCTATTGATTCGCGATCATATGTGGATTTCATAATCTGATTGTTCTGCATATCAAAAACTCCTTATATCATAAATTCAAATATTTCTAATTCTAATATATATCAATTATAAAAAAAAAGAATAGAAATTTTTTAGCCTGACATCATCTGTCAGCATCACAACATATGGATAAATAAGAAGAGATTATCGGGATAGGAGAAGAGAAGTTGAAGAAGTTCAGTAAGGCACAGCGGATGCTGGCAATTGTAAACTTATTGACCGTGACCGAACAAATTGGTTCGGCAGAGTTGATAAAACTTCTGAATACAACAGAAAGAACCTTTTACAGAGACTTATCTGACCTTAAGGATATTGGAGTACCGGTTTATTTCAAAAAAGGCTTCCGGCTTGACAAAAAACTCTGGGAAAACTGGAAACTGGAAGATGTCTCACGATAGAAACAAAATACTTTCTGACCGTTCAAATGTTCATTATTAACCTGAGACTATTTTTCCTGTTCTGAATCATCGATTTCGACCTCGCTCTTGATTTCATCTCCATCTTTCCAGAGATTCTTGAAGTAATAACTGAGGGTCAAGAACACTCCGCCGAATCCCATAAACAGCAGCACTCTCCACAATGTTTCAAGATTAGCTAAATCTACAATAAACAATTTTATTACCAAAACTAAAAGAGTAACGATTGCGGCTTTAGTTAACTGATACCAGCTTTTTCTAAGACCAATGATGAACAATGCTATAGCATAAACTCCCCAGGCAATAGATGCCATTCCCTGTCCATTTTCAAGCGGCGTCAATTCTCTTAAAAACCACATGAGAACAAATATATGACAGACAATCCAATAGGGCCTCTTTGCTTTAGTATTGCTCAGGATAAATGGAATAAATGCTCCCGATGCTATCACAAGCATATCAATCAGGGCACTGCTGTTTAGCATGGGAGTGCCAGAGGCGTTATCCATTAATCTCCTAAAGAGCCAAAAGGCGATTGCTGAGTTAAAGATATGAGAAAATCGGCCAATAATTTCATCTTTCATTTTGAATGAGACAAAAGCAAAGGTCATAACTTCAATTGCCACAATCAAAAATCTTGCGTTTCCGTCAAATTCTCTTCCAAATATTCCCAGCAGGGCAAGAAATCCGCCTATCAAGTAAACTCTTTTGGATGCAATATTACGGAAATAGTAGGAGAGACCAACAGCTGCTGTTGGGACGGTCAAGTCAGTCAAAGCCTGTGTATTCAAAATAGGTGTGCCGTGTGCGTTGTTGAATGCAACTCTTTCAAAAAACAATGGAGTCAAAAGAACAAATAGTGTGTGAGCAAATTTAGTCAGAAATTTGTCGTCAAGTCTGATTGCCAGATAATGCAATGTAGTTGCTTGAATTACCAATATTCCCAATAGGGTGGAATTTTCAAATATGTACCAGAGAGATAAGGTGAACAATGAAAGAGCGACTATGTAATGAGTATATGCAAGTTTGTTAATTGTTGATTTATTTTCTATCGACTTTCCAAAACCAGCCACAATCGCGGCCACTCCAATGATTACAAAACCCCATTGCCTGTCACTAATATCCCAGATGAAATTTGAAAGCGAAACAAATATGAACGGAGTCACCACGGTCAGAAGATGGGCCTGATTGGCAAGCAGGTTGCGCGCCTTTTCAGTCAATTTGCTGTCACCCAGCCCCAATGTTGTTGCTGCAAGGGTACCCGGTCTCATAGAACAAATCAGATCTCTTGTAACCGGTGTAATCCAGAACAATAACAATCCCCAAACGTAGGCCATTTGAAGAGAAATTTGCTCTGGGAATATATAAAGATTCTCAGGTACTCTACCTACTAAACCAATTAAGAGAATTGCCCAGCCGCCAACATATCCTGCCCATAAAAGAAGTCTCCATCCCTTAAAATAATATACGGCAACCGTTCCGGTTAATACCAGTGAGGTATATATCATCAGGCCGGGGATATTCCCTTCTCCGGTATAAAGAAAAAACGGTGTTCCAAGCCCGCCGATTACAGCCAATAATGAAAAAGTCAGATCATTCTGTTTGAGTGACAACATGAAAGAATAAACGGTGACTGATATCATAAAGGCAAAAGCTACTTGATGAGTAATTAGAGAAAAAATCTGAAAGGCCGCAAACCCGGTGATGTAAAAAATTCCGATCGCACCACCAAGAATAATCCGGCTGAAATTGATTTTCTTTTCATAAATCCTGATTCCAAATACAGTCATTCCCGCACCCAACAGCAGACCAAACAAAACTCGAAGCGGAGGAGTCAACCACCCT
>JACZYS010000219.1 GCA_022570975.1 Candidatus Zixiibacteriota bacterium
GGCGCTTGTCCTTGACGATGGCCTCGGCCATCTGGGCGGCCGCCGCCGAAGGCGCGTAGTAGGCGCTCCCGGTTTTTAAGTGGCCGACGATCTCCGCACCACCCTTTCGCGTGCGCTCGAGGAGTGCTTCGATACGCTCGTTCCCGAGGAACTGAGTGAGGGGGATGCCCGAGATCGTCGTGTAGGAAACCAGCGGGACCATCGTATCACCGTGGCCACCGAGAACCAGGGCCTGGATGTCCTCGACGCTGACGCCGAGTTCCAGAGAGATGAACGAACGGTATCGCGCCGTATCGAGGACGCCGGCCATGCCGATCACCCGCTCCCGGGGGAAGCCGGTGGTCTGCATCGCCACGTACGCCATCACGTCCAAGGGATTGGAGACCATGATGATGATGGAGTCCGGGGCCACCCGGGCGATCTCCGTCGAGACCGATTCCACGATGCCGGCATTCGTCTTGAGCAAGTCGTCCCTGCTCATTCCCGGCTTCCGTGCGATCCCGGCGGTGACAATAAAAAGCTCGGAGTCCGCCGCCTCTTCGTAGTCGTTTGCGCCGATCACATGCGAGTCGAAACCCTCGATGGGGGCACTCTCCCACTGATCGAGCCCTTTACCCTGAGGGATGCCTTCGACAATATCAAGCAAGACAATATCGGCCATATTTGCCTCAGCCAGGTACATGGCGCATGATGCCCCAACGTTCCCGGCACCTACTACTGCTATTTTCTTATTCATTATAACTCCGTACTCCGTTATCTTTTGATAAAATTAAAGTTCAATTTACCAATACAAAATTTCCGGCATCGCGAACGATCGCAATTGAAAGTGAATCAAGCCCCTTTGCTTTTTCTGTAATGAATTCCCCAATATTATTTATCGGCTCATAAAAAAGAATTCTGGCATCTGAAGCATCAATTTCTGAAAACAGAATTATCCTTATTCTCTTTCCAATAGAAAAGACTCGTGATAATTTATGACATCCAAAAGTCATTTTTTTATCATCAGGCATATTTGTCTCTCTGTTCCAGTTTTTTGCCAGTTTATAGAAATGCTCGGAACCTATTCCTTCACTGCATTTTGAGACTAAGATAATATCTCCCCCCTCGTTGACTGCAAGCTGGCAGTTTTCTAATCCTTTTTGAATCTGGTAGAGATTTTTGTCAAGCGGTGGGGCAATTTCGGCTATGAGCACATCTGTCTGTGAATCAATTTTAGACGCATGACAGGTGCGGGAAAACGACACTGCTTTTTTAAAAGATTCTCTTATGCTTCCTCCAAATATTGCTGAAATTTTAGAGATGCTGTTAAGAACTAACTGCAGTGAATATATGTTGTCAGTGTTAATCTTGCTGTTCAGCTCATCGAGATGTTCGGCGACCGGATTAGCTTTGAGTTTCATCGGCATTGACTCCATTGAAACGGCAAGGTTGTGGTTTCTTTCAATAGTATTTAAATCTGCAAGTCCGGGGATGAGTGATTTTCTCCCTCCGGTGAAGCCGGCAAAGTAATGGGGTTCCACCGAGCCAATCACCAGAATTTTGTCAAACTCGAAGAGCCTGGAATTGATTTTGACTTCGCCGCCAAGAGAATCTAGGCCGATTGATTGAAGCTGTGATTCATCAAGACAGTCATGAACAGTAATTTTATCTTTCTTTTTTTCATAAAGCTCACCAAATATTTCTGACAGTTCACTTTCTGTGGGAGCTCGGTGAGCCCCGGTGGCTATAATGAAATTGGCTTTGTTTATTAATTGCGGATAGCAGTTGTTAAGCCAGTTTAAGATTAATGCCGTAGGTGTGTTCCGGAAAGCATCATTTAAAATGACCAGGATTTTTTCTTGTTCGGCAAAAAAGTTATGCAGGTCGTTTGCGAATTGCAAATGAAATTGATTGAAATCAACTGAATTATCGTTTGAATTGGACTGAAAATATTCAACCTGGCAGTTTTTGGGAACAGTGAGATTCAAAACCTCTCCTCCATAATTCAACTTAATCTCCACACAAATAACCCCTAAAAGAAAAAGGCAATCTCTTTGGCCGCATTTTCATCAGAATCTGAGGCGTGAACTGAGTTCTTCTCAATATTTTTTCCGATTTCAAAGCGAATGGTTCCGCAGGCCGCGGTTTCAGGATTTGTTGCACCAATTAAGATTCGTAAATCTTCAACAGCGTTATCTTTTTCGAGGGCCATCGGTACAACCGGACCGGAAGTCATGAAAGCAACTAAATCGTCCAGAAATGGTTGACCTTCGTGGACGGCATAAAATTTTCTTGTAACCTCCTCGGTCAGACGCACCATTTTCATCTCTACAATTTTGTAACGTGATTTTTCCAGACGGCTGATGATGTGTCCAATTAAGTTGCGCTCGGCAGCGTCTGGTTTAACAATGAGTAATGTTCTGCTCAATTCATCTCCTTAATACAATTGTTCTACTTTATCATAATCTTAGATTATTTTTTCTTCTTTTTGGGTTCTTTCTTGGGATTGATTGGTCTTCTCCTTTTGCCATCTTTGAAATCTTTGAGAGCTTCTTTGACGAGCTGAGGGATTTCTGTCGGAGAGGCTGCTACGGGAACACCCACTTTGTTAAGGGCATTTACTTTGTCTTCGGCTGTCCCGCTGCCGCCGGAAATTATGGCCCCGGCGTGTCCCATTCTTTTTCCGGGAGGTGCCGTCTGTCCGGCAATAAAACCAACCACCGGTTTTTTCATTTTCTTCTTGATAAATTGGGCCGCATCTTCTTCATCGGTTCCGCCAATTTCACCAATCATAACCACCGCCTTAGTGGAACTGTCATTTTCAAAAGCATCCAGACAGTCAATAAAATTGGTGCCGATAATCTGGTCGCCGCCAATTCCGATACAGGTTGATTGCCCCAATCCGGCTGAGGTCAAGGCCCAGAGAGCTTCATAAGTCAAAGTACCGGAGCGTGAAACTACTCCGATATTGCCTTTCTTGACAATAGTTCCGGGCAGGATACCTACTTTTGATTCTCCCGGTGAAATAAGTCCGGGACAGTTTGGTCCGATAAGTCTTGCCCCGTTGTTTTTGATGAATGGATATACTTTCATCATATCATTGGCCGGAATACCTTCGGTAATACAGACCACCAGCTTAATGCCGGCATAGACGGCTTCATAGATAGCATCTACCGCAAAAGGCGGCGGAACATATATGACCGATGTATTAGCTTGTGTGTTTTCTACAGCTTCTTCAACCGAGTTAAAAACCGGGATGCCGGAGATTTTTGTCCCCCCCTTTTTTGGTGTGACCCCGGCAACCACATCGGTGCCATAATCTTTCATCTGAGCGGTGTGAAAAGAGCCGTCCCGGCCGGTAATGCCTTGAACTATCAATTTTGTTTTCTTATTTATGAATACTGACATTAGTTTTTTATCCTTTAAGCTTTTATGCCATGCTCAGTTCAATTGTTTTCTGAACAACTTCATCGAGGGTATCACCATATGGGAGTTTGACTGATTTTAAAATTGATTTTGCCTTTTCTTCATTGGTGCCGGTTAACCTTATCACCACCGG
>JACZYS010000220.1 GCA_022570975.1 Candidatus Zixiibacteriota bacterium
CATCACACATTCTCCGTAATTAAGTTAATGCTTCTTTATTAATTATTGCTTAGTTTTTCAAAACCTAAATTCCACTTCAACTTAAATTTCAAATAAGTTGAAAATTAAGTCAACATAAAATTTTTTAGGAAAACTAGCAAAAAGAATGCGAAATTGAATATTAAATTATCAATTTTTACGTTTATAAGTCTCTAAGGCATTGGAAGCTGCCATCTGCTCCGCTTCTTTCTTGGAGCCGCCGGACCCGTATCCAACTTTCTGATTACCGACATACACTTCCACATCAAAAATCTTTTCATGGTCAGGACCGTTTTCTGAGACAACATCATAGCGGGGGTTGCCACCTCCCTGAGATTGAATTAATTCCAGAAAATCCCCTTTAAAATTCCGCTGAGATTCATCAGAATTAAGACGTTCAAGATGAGAATAAATAAGTTCAAGAATTAGCTCTCTTGCCGCATCCAGTCCGCCGTCAATATAAACAGCAGCTATGACTGATTCAAATGCATCTGAGACGATTGAAGGCCGGTTGCGTCCCCCGGATTTTTCTTCTTCATTTGACATTCTGATACAATTATTTATTCCGGTTTCGGTACCAATTTTAAAGAGGGTGATTTCATTAACCAGCCTGGCTTTCATTTTGGTCAACTCCCCTTCTCTTAGGTTTGGAAAATCCTCAAAGAGCTTTTCCGAAATTATCAATCCCAAAACAGAGTCGCCCAGAAACTCAAGCCTCTCGTTGGCCGGGTTGTTATTATCTTCTCCGCTTTTAAAAAAAGACCGATGGGTTAAACTGAGCTCCAGAATCGACAAATTGGTAAACCGGTAGCCGACAATGTTTTGGATATCAGATAATTTTTGTGAATTGTTCTTTTGTTCAGCAGAATTGAATAGTGATTTGATATTCTTCCAGAGTTTCATTTAACCGGCGCCATTTAGTTTTCCGACAAGCAAAGAAACATTGTGCCCGCCAAATCCAAACGAATTGGAAAGAGCTGTGTTTATCTTTGATTCCCTGGCCTTATTGGGGACATAATCCAGGTCACATTCCGGGTCCGGTTCATCCAGATTTATTGTTGGATGAATTATGCCATCCCTTAAGCTGAGCATACAGGCAATCAATTCAATAGAGCCGGCGGCACCAAGCAGGTGTCCGGTCATTGACTTGGTAGAGTTAATCGGAATCTTGTAAGCATGCTCTCCGATCACATCTTTTATAGCTTTTGTCTCGGCAACATCACCAAGACCGGTTGAGGTTCCGTGGGTGTTAATATAGTCTATATCTTCTGGTTTCAGGTTTGCATCTTTCAGTGCCATGGCCATGGCTTTTTTTGCACCGATCCCCTCCGGGTGCGGGGCGGTCATGTGATAAGCGTCGGCTGTCATTCCCGAACCTAACATTTCCCCATAAATTTTTGCACCTCTTTCTTTTGCGTGCTCATATGACTCCATTATCAGAATTCCTGAGCCTTCCCCCATTACAAACCCATCCCTGTTGATATCAAACGGCCGCGAGGCTTTTTGGGGGTCATCATTTCTGGTAGAAAGTGCTCTTGCCTGACAGAATCCGGCCAGCGCCATCGGTGAAATAGTTGCTTCGGCCCCTCCGCATATCATAACATCTGCCTCTCCACGTTGAATAATTCTTAAAGCATCGGTAATGGCGTGGGAAGAGGATGCGCAGGCAGAAACGGTGCCATAGTTTGGCCCCCGGAAACCAAATTTCATTGATACCAAACCGGCGCACATATCAATAATCATCATTGGAATAAAAAATGGAGAAATCTTGTTCGGGCCGAATTCCTTTAGGATAGTATGCTGTTTTTCAAAAGTATTAATTCCGCCAATTCCTGAACCGATAACCACGCCGCAACGATCAAGGTTGAGCTTCTCTAAGTCTAAACCGGAATCTTCAACCGCCTGAAGAGAAGTAGAGACAGCATATATTGAAGAGAGATCCATTCTCCGAATCTCCTTTTTCCCAATATAATCAGTACCGTCAAAATCTTTTACCTCGGCAGCAATTTTTGTTGTGAAGTCACTGACATCAAATTTTGTAACTTCTCCAACACCGGATTGACCTTCTTTGAGTGCTGTCCAGAAATCATTGAGGTTGTTACCGACCGGGGATATTACTCCCATGCCGGTTATAACAGCTCTTTTTTTCATATTATTTAAACTATCTTGATTGACTGCCGGTTTATTTTTCGGCGTTGTCAGAAATATATTTGATAGCATCTCCAACCGAAAGAATCTTTTCTGCATCTTCATCAGGGATTTCAATTGAAAATTCTTCTTCCAAAGCCATAACCAGTTCAACCGTGTCAAGTGAATCTGCTCCAAGGTCCTCTATGAATTTGGCCGATTCTGTCACCTGGGCCACGTCAACCCCAAGTTGCTCTACAATAATTTCTTTTACCTTTTCTTCAAAAGCCATTTTATTTCTCCTTAAATCAAATATAGAGTATTATTTCATTTACATTGTTAATCCGCCATCAACAGCCAGAACCTGACCGGTGATATAGGATGCTTCATCTGAGGCCAAAAACATGACAGCCGCAGCCACATCTGATGGAAGCCCGGCTCTTTTGAGCGGAATATTGCTCAAAAAAGAGGCCTTGGCCTCATCTGAAAGTTTTTCTGTCATCTCTGTTTGTATATAACCGGGAGCAATTGCATTTACGGTCACACCGCGCGAGGCCAGTTCTTTGGCCGCCGATTTGGTCAGACCAATCAACCCGGCTTTGCTGGCCGAATAATTTGCCTGTCCGGCGTTTCCGGTTAATCCAACTATAGAGCTAATATTAATAATCCGACCTCTTCTCTGTTTCATCATTATTTTTGCCGCTAATTTTGTAGCAAGAAATGCACCTTTGAGATTTATGTCAAGCACCATATCCCAATCTTTTTCATCCATTCTGACCAATAAGGTATCTCTGGTTATACCGGCATTATTGACTAAAACATCCAAAGAACCAAATTTTTCAAGTGTTTTTTCATATAAGGCACCAAGATCATCTGAGGAAGTGACATTTGCTTTGATACCAAAGGTTTTTGACCCCAATTGAGAAACTGTTTCATCAATCGCTCCCTGGTCTAAGTCACTGATTATGACATTGGCCTTGAGCCTGACAAACTGAGCTGCAATCTCCTTGCCTATTCCTCTGCCTGAGCCGGTTACAACAACCGTTTTGTTCGTAAAATCCATAACTCCCTATAAAAGTTTTTATTCGTCCAAGAATTTTTGAATATCTTCCAATTTATCTAAACTTATCACCACATCCGGTGACATTTCCCGTTTTGCAAGATTCCCCAGGACTTTTTTGGGACCAATTTCTATCACCTTAGAGACGTTTTCAGACATTAAGTAAGTCATTGACTGGAACCACTTTACCGGTGAGGTTATCTGTTCAACAAGGAGTTTTCCTATCTGGGAAGAGTTTTCAAATGGTTCCGCGGTCACATTTGCTATTAC
>JACZYS010000221.1 GCA_022570975.1 Candidatus Zixiibacteriota bacterium
AGCGTCGCATTTTCCGCAGTTAGCATTAACCTACATTCCTCATTTTGAACATTCATATGTAGCCATTTTGAGTCCTTTCAATAAATTATCCTATTTCATTCTCTTTGGAGAAGATAGTTTATTGGGGAAGAGATTACAATCGGTTTTTTTTGGTGATTGGTTGTTCGGACATTAAGATAATAGAGTAACCATTCTTGATCCCAAAATTCATTCCCCTTTAAAGATAAATTCTTTCTCTTTGGAACATTTCCAATGGTGGTGTCGTTATAGAACTCCAACCCTGATAATCTATTGACGACCAAATTAGAGAGCGCTTAAGTAAAGTCGGAGCTCAAGTATGCTCAATCACAAGTAGCTTCGGCAGCACCAATAACAATGCCACAGCTATTGTTAGTCGGGAGACATGGAGAATCTGAGTTTAGCCTGTGGTCACTTAATTCGCAGAAGAGAGGATCAAGGCTGATATTTCCATTTGAACCTAACTGGGCAGCAATCACCCCTGTCCAATCTCCTCCGACATTTCCAAACAGATCAGAGCAGACGAGGGTTGGAAAACTGCTTGTGAATGATTCAATAGCACCTCCGCCGGAGGAGAAGGCGATGATGCAGTTTGTGAAATTTGGCTCGGAGCCGGTAAGTAAATAAACGGCCCCACCGATTGGTGCCGTATTATTTATGAAAGTACAGTTGAGAAAGGTAGGTGAAGCATTTTTACACCTGATCGCTCCCCCGCTGACAGTCGCAACATTGTCCACTAAGATACAATTGCGTATCACCGGCGAGGTAAACTTGAGATTCAAGACCGGTCCTTGTGCCCCATATGCACCCGAAATAGTAAACCCATCAATTACATTTCCCGCTTCACCGCCAAACCCGGTGAAAGCAAAGTGCGGGGCCGACTCACTGCCGCCGCAGTCTATAACGGTTTTGAGCGGACCATTCTCCGACAATAACACAACTGATTTACCACCGAGATCAATGTCACGATTGCCGCTGCCGGTATATAAGCCATCGGCAACCAGTACGGTGTCGTTATTCTCTATTAGATCAATTCCCTCCTGTATCGTGGCCGCTTCAGATGGCACCCGAACTAAACTGGGGCGATCTGGCTGCTGGTTATCCTGGTTGTCGGTTGGAGATTCAGAGCATCCGATAACCAGCATAATCATTAGACATAACAGGCATCTACAACGCATAATACCTCACTAAATTATATACTATAATATACATTATTCCGGGCAGAATGTACAGTTTTTTTTATCATCTTTTATAATAAGTCAGTCCTGACATGTTCTCTTTGGCGCAGGTTA
Source organism: Candidatus Zixiibacteriota bacterium (assembly GCA_022570975.1). Lineage (GTDB taxonomy): Bacteria > Zixibacteria > MSB-5A5 > GN15 > FEB-12 > JACZYS01. Next base: position 1,311 of record JACZYS010000221.1, read on the forward strand.
GTTTCGCCGGGATGTTTAATTTGAGCAAATTGAAACTTCTTGACGGAGGGGCACACCCAAAGATATAAGATAAAATTCAACCCACTTCATGACTATGGGGCACCGGTGCTCTGTACCATTGAAGCCATTGGAATTGCGAACGACGTACAAGATATTATTATCTTCGAAATTAAATTAGGTAATCTTTTCTTCATGAGTATCCCTCATATTGGCAAGACATTATTCTTTCTTAGAATCTTTAGATTCAGTTATTCTTATTCTCTTTAAGTGTTTCTTAGCAATCATTGGTTCATAAGTTGTTGATATCAAAAGGCTGGTATTTCCAAGAGTTCCATTATTTATTATTTGAAGGTTTCCGTCATCGTCAAACATAGCAGAAATCAAGATTTGCTGTCTTTCTTTTCGATCTCGCGGTCTGGATCTTCTATCACCAATCAAATTCTTCTTTTCAAATTCAAAATTAAGTCTCCATTTCGTCCTTACTGGTAAAGGACAGATTCCAAATGATAGTTCTATTTCTTCTTCTTTGGATATTGGTCCTGAAGTCCAACTTGGAATTGAAACCAATTCATATGCTCTACTTTCTAAATCTAGATTTAAACCATTTGGATAATCATCAGTAGCTTTCAATAACAATTTTACTTCAGAAGTATCACCAATTTTTAGTGTAGGAGAAATAATCACTTCATAATCAAACATCAAATTCTTAAAGTCTACTCCATCGGTGTTTTTCGCAGATAGAAAAATTGAATCTTCTGTAAAAAATGTGCTGGTTTTTGAATCACATGCCACTTTATTTTCATTTTTCCCCAGATACATCAAATTCCCTTGATAATCAAGACAACACAATATCTCGAGATAGGCAGGCCTTAGAGGCTCTAACTCTTTCTCATTCGTGAAGGATCTTTCCCGACGAATGTGAGGTCTGCGTCTGCCAAATATGTCATGTTTGAAAATAATCTTCCTCTCTCCAGACTTGATGAACATGACTTCAAAAGATCCTGAAAATTGGTCACCAGCAACGTGAGGTCCTGGCCAAAAGAAAACGGAATCACTCAATATTTTATCAAGATAGACATTCAAAAGTATATTCCAGTCTTTCTCGAGATGTTGAGGCTTTGCAATAGAGCTATCCTTCACTTCAAACGTAAAATTTACTCTTGTTGATTTTAATGGCTCTGGTATTAATTCAAAGTAGAAAGTTCCTCTATAAGGGCAATACAATCCTCCTTCAAGTGAGAATTCTTGGGACACTTGGGAGTTTGTTACTTGGAAAACTGCCAGTAATATTAGTATTGTTATTAAATTTATCTTCATCATCACCTCAATTATTTCAAATATAGCATTTTTTTCGTAATGCTTTGTTTACCATATGTGATTCTATAGAAATATACTCCTGAAGCTAGTTTGCTGACAAGAACGTCATCTAATTCAATCTGGTAACTTCCGGCTTGTGTGTTCTTATACAACATATCAACAATTTTCTTCCCTAACAAGTTGTAAACTTGGAAATTGACGGAACCTGATTCCGGTGCATCATATTTTATTATCGTATTTCCATTAAAAGGATTTGCGTAATTCTGATATACTTCAAAATTCAATGGTAATAGGTCTGAAGATTGAGAGGAACTGTCACTATCTGAATTGTAATCAGAATATAAAAAATTTCCGGGACATGCCTTACAATCATTGGATCCACTACTGCCAAAACAAAATTGATGCTTATTGAAAGTTTCAGTGCAAATATCGCCTCGATCCTTTTGAAAGAGTATGTAATCTTGGATGTGTTGTTTTTTTTCTTCGTTAATTTCTACTTTTCTCTTTCTAAGATAACGAGTAAAATATCCAAGTCTTTCTCCGTATACTGAAATTGTTTTGGGTGTCAGATTTTTTGCTCGGATGTGGAATTCAAAATCTTTTAAAAATTCCTTCATGATTGTTTCATCGACAGAGTCAATTAATTCCTTTAAGTGACATCTCATAGTCAGACGCTCTTTTCTCTTTTTATTCTTGCTTTTTGTAAGCCGACCTGTGAGTGTAACTTAATGTTCTGCAAGAGTGTACAGAAGAAAAAATACGCCCAGGAGGAGTCGAACCCCCAACCTTCTGATCCGTAGTCAGACGCTCT
>JACZYS010000222.1 GCA_022570975.1 Candidatus Zixiibacteriota bacterium
AAAACTCCCGATTCTGGCAACTGTAAACAAGGGTATTGATGGCGGAGTAGAGCTGAACCAGACGGTTATCAATCAGTATGGTTTGCTCGGAAAAGTCAATCTGGTCGGTCCCATTTCTTCTATCGTAGAACTTTTGACCTCTCCGGCTAACAGGGTTGCGGCTCGCATTACAAGCACAAGGGATATGGGGATTATCAAATTTCAACATTCAAAAGGTCTGATTTTGGATCACGTTCCTGTCCAGAGTAAAGTCAAGATCGGCGACACCATTGTAACATCAGGTCTGGGTGGAATTTATGCCGCCGGGTTTTTGATTGGAACGGTTAGGTCTGTGGAAAGAGTCAAAGACAATCCCTTTTGTGAAATAATTATTGAGACCGCCGCCAATTTTAATTCTATTGAAGAATTGTTTATGTTAAAGAAGGACTTGCAGTGATTAGACTCGTACCATACATACTTTATTGTTTCCTGATCGGTTTTCACCAGATTATTCTAAGAGATGTTACCGCCGTTTATTCTTTTCAGATGAATCTTCCGGCTATGATTGTTGTCTTAATTGCCATGCAAAAGACAGAGATAACTTCTGTCTGGTTTGGATTTACAGCCGGCATAATTGTAGCTGCGGTTTCTCCGGAACTGATGGGCTGGCACGCTCTCTTTCTATCAGTAATTGCTTATCTGACTTTTTATTTAAGCGAGCACATGAATCTGGATTCATTCTACACAAGAATTTCAATTCTGTTTGGAGGAATTTTATTGCATACTGCCTTTACTGAAATTATGCTCCAACCTGAAGCATTCTTGGGATTGCTTTTTTCAAGTATTCTTCCGGATACAATTTACACAACCATAGTTGCATCAATTTATTATCTCATAAAAAATGAAAAACTGTCAATAAAAAAACTGAAGGAATCTTTTTAGACTTAATGGAGAAATTTCAACTATCCTCATCAGAAAGAAGAACTTCTCTGCTGATTATTATTGCCCTGATGATGATGGGCATATCAATCGGATTGTTCAAACTCCAGATTTTGCAGCATTCGGAATTATATTCGCAATCAGAAAATAATAGGATAAGAGTCATGCCCATTATCCCCAAAAGGGGGAGGATTTTTGACCGTCACGGAAATATTATTGTAGATAACAGACCATCTTACACAGTTTCAATTATTCCGGCAGAAGAAATCAAGGGCGTAACGGTTCAAAAATTATCTGAGCTGATTAAAATGGATACAACTGAAATAAGAAAAAGAATAAAAAGGAATCTTGTCAGCCATTATCAACCAGCATCAATTAAAAGAGATGTCTCTTTTGAGATTATTGCTGTTTTAGAAGAGCAGAGTGGTTCTTTTCCCGGAGTAACATACCAGCAGGAATTGGTCAGGAAGTATAAAAGTGACATAGCCGGCGAGGTTTTTACCGGTTACGTGGGTGAAATTTCACCTGAGGAACTAAAAAAGACCTGGGGCGAAAATTATCGACCCGGTTCTTTAATTGGCAAAAAAGGACTTGAAAAACAGTATGACGGAAAATTGCGCGGATATGAAGGCACACAATATATTGAAGTCTCAGCCTTCGGCGAAATTATTGGAGAAATAAATGAAAACGAAGTCGTACCACCACTGCCCGGATCTGACTTGTTCTTGACCATTGATGCTGGTCTCCAAAGAGCATGCGTGGCTGCCCTTGACACATTTTGCTGTGGTACCATAATTGCGATTGACCCGAGAAATGGCGAAGTCTTAGCCCTGCTATCAAATCCCGGTTATGATGCCAACATTTTCTCATCGGTTATACCGGAAAGCCTGTGGAATGAAATTAGAAATGACACCACCCACCCATTGCTCAACAGACCGCTAAACGGATTATATCCACCCGGCTCTACTACAAAATTTATTATTTTGGGAGCGGGATTGGAAGAAAGATTAATCAGGCAAAACTCTACTTTTGATCCTTGTTTGGGAGGATACCAATTTGGAAACAGATTTTTCGGCTGCTGGAACGCCGAAGGGCATGGAATAGTTGAAGGTGTTGAGGCTATTGAAGTTTCCTGCGACACTTATTTTTACCAGCTCGGTTTAAAATTAGGACTTGATGGATTGAACAAATATTTTGCTCTTTGCGGCTTAGGAAAAGTAACCGGAATTGATTTGCCTTTAGAATCAAGGGGACTCAACCCGGATAAAAAATATTATGACAACCGTTATGGAATAAAAAAATGGACTCGCGGCATCATTCTCAATCTTGCAATCGGACAGGGAGAACTGCTGGTCAATATTATACAACTGGCCCAATTTTATTGCGGCATGGTTAATAACGGGACAGTATATCACCCTCATCTGGTTAAGAAAGTTATAGGTCCGGATGATACGGAAATACTTTCAGAACCATCAATTTCATTTAAACTTCCTTTTTCAAAGGAGACAATTGATGTTCTCTTGGAAGGCTTAAGGGCGACAGTCGAAGGTAATGATGGAACAGCCAGGAGTCTTAAGAACGATTACTACTCTTTGGGAGGGAAAACCGGAACCTCAGAAAACCCTCACGGCGAAAATCATTCCTGGTTTGTCGGCGTGGCCCCGCTTGAAAATCCACAAATTGTAATCGCCGCAATTGTTGAAAACTCCGGGCATGGTTCTGAAGTAGCAGCTCCAATGATTGGCAAAATACTCAACTATTTTTTTGAGGTTCCTTTAGATACGATGACAGTCACAGATAAAGAAGAACAAATTTGATATGCTCTTAAAATATCAAAATCTTGACTGGAAAATTATAACGGTGGCCTTACTGCTTTCTGTCATTGGGATATTCTTGATCATGTCAGCTCAATTTTATGCGGATAACGAATTCCAGAAAAACTTTTACGAAAGACAGATTATCTGGCTTGTAATTGCTTTGGTTGTATTTGCCATAATTATTCACATGCCTTTAAGACTATTTGACTTAACAGCATATCTACTCTATGGGATATCGATCCTTCTGCTAGGACTGGTTTTAATAGTTGGTAGTTCCAAAATGGGTGCTACCAGATGGTTCTCTTTTGGGCCGATAAATCTGGCACCGTCAGATATAGCCAAGTTAACGCTCATTTTTTCTCTGTCCCGATTTATGGCCTATACAAAGAGGCCAAGCGTTTCCAAACGAAGACTGCTGATAACTGCTATTTTGACTTTGCTTCCGATAATGTTGATTTTGAAACAACCTGACCTGGGAACCTCGCTTGTGTTTCCGGTAATACTCTTTGTGCTTTGGTTTTGGACCGGACTCTCTCCGGCATATCTCATATTAATTCTTTCACCTTTAGTCTCTTTATTGGCCGCGTCTCATATTGTCACCTGGGTTATTTATCTGGTCGTTCTGTTTGTCTCTCTCTTCATAATAAGACCGGGTTTTATTTTTTCAGTTG
>JACZYS010000223.1 GCA_022570975.1 Candidatus Zixiibacteriota bacterium
AGTCCAAATTTGAGATTTGTGATTGACCACCCATTTTTTAAAAGTAATCTTTATCTAACAGAAAAACAGGAGGAAAAGTATGACTTATGACTGGTCGCAATTCAATGTTCACACCTACTGCAAGAGTTCACTGTCAGATACATTCAAGATGTGGGCAACATCATCTGGATTGGAAAAGTTTTTCATTAAATCATCTTGAAATTCCGCACAACACAGAATCCGATAAGGCGAGCAGTCATTTAAATTGTAGAAGTTGCTGGGTCTTTTTCCTGACCAACCTTAAATCGGTATTAGAAAATAAATACGACCTCAGAGAGCAAGATCCTAATCTGTCAGACTGCGTTTCAGTTCATTTTGAGCCTCCGGTCATTTAAAAGGCCGAGAATATTATTTTCCTTTTTCATTGACGCCCCCCTCTTTTTAGCCTTATTATTTTAATATGGCTTCACCAAAACAGCTCTTCAGTGATATAAATTCCGGGAAATTTAAGCCGGTTTATTATTTTTTCGGTTATGAAGAATACCGCGTTACCGAGGCCAGAAAATATCTGGTAAGTCATTTCCTGCCGGATTTACAACATATCGGAAATCATATCAGGATTGACGGCAAGAATACTTCCACAGCAAATCTTCTGGCCGAACTGGCTGCTTTACCCATGCTGGGAGAGAGGCAGGTTTTCTCCATAACTGATATCCAGAGTTATAAGCCAACAGAGAGAGAAAAGATTTTTAAAATATTGCATCCTCCTGATCCAAACAGAATAATAATTTTCAGCACGCCGGCTCAGAGAACGCCCAAGAAAAATTCTGCCTTTTATAAATCTATGCTGAAATCAGCCGAGTCAGTAGAGTTTCAGAAATTAACCATGGCCGAATCTACGGCTCAAATCACAGCCAAACTAAAAAGAGAAGAGTTAAATATTGAACCGGATGCTATCCGCCTCCTCTCTCAGTTGCTTGCCGGAAATCGGGGAGCGATGGAAGGTGAGTTGAATAAGCTAATAAATTTCAAAAGCAAAGGTGAGACAATCAGTGTTGCTGATATAAGAAATGTTTCTACCGGATATGAAATTTATAATATCTTTAACCTTGCTGACCGGGTGGTCTCAGGCAACAGTCATTTGGTTTTAAAAATGATAAGGTCACTTCTCTCAGAAGGAATTTCCGCCATTGCCTTGGTAACTCTGCTTCAGCAGCATTTCATATCTATATACCTTGTCAAAAATCGAAAAAACCCGGTAGGTAACAGGGCATTTCTTATCCCCAATTTTAGGTCTCAGGGAGAAAAATTCACCAATCAACAGCTTGAAAAATATATTATAGAAATAGCCAAACTTGACTCAGATTTAAGGCAGAACAGAATGAAACCGGAGCAGGCGATGGAAATGTTGGCCCTCAAAATTACATCAGGAAATTAATCTGAGTGAACATCAAAAGTGCGGAAGAAAACCACTCTTTGTCTGTATCTGATAATGAAAGTAAGAAAATAGAAAAAAAGCTGATTAGGGCTGCCCAGAACGGCGATAATGCCGCCTTTGGAAAACTTATCAGGCTTCACCAGAAAAGGCTGTTTAAATTTATTTACGGATTGCTAAGAGATTTTGATACTGTTGAAGATATTGTTCAGGAGAGTTTTGTGAAAGCATATCATGCAATTAAGACATTCCGGACAGAATATTCATTTTATCCATGGCTTTCAACAATAGCCAGAAACCTGGCTTATAATCATGTAGCCAGAGAGGAAAAAAAGGAGTCTCTGGAAAAATTACAGGATGCCGGTTTTGCACCACCGTCACTTAAACTGGGACCTCTGGATGAACTTATTGAAAGCGAAAACGGCAAAAGGTTTTATGAAGCACTGAGTGAAATGTCATCAAAATACAGCTCGGTATTTGTGCTCAGGCATTTTGAGCAGATGGATTATGCAGAGATTGCAAGTTACCTAAAAATTCCTCCGGGAACAGTTGATTCACGACTGTTTAGAGCGAGGCAGATTTTGATGGAAAAGTTGAAGGAATTTTTGTAAAAAATAATGGATCATTCATATTTCAAAGATAGAATTTCTGCTTACCATGATCAGGAACTAAAGCCATATGAGCATCAAGTAGTTGAAGAACATCTGGCAACTTGCGATGAGTGCAGGAAACTGCTGGAAGATTATGCCGTCCTTGAAGAATTTGTCTCTGTACACATTGAACTTGATAAAGATTCTGATTATTGGGAAAAGACAGCCCAAAAAATTGAATCAGAACTTGGCTTCACAGACAAAGAAGAAAAGGCTGAGAAAAAAATCACTCAGATGTCCGGTCTCTGGTGGAAAGTCACCGCCGTTGCCGCCTCACTTGCATTTCTGACATTTATTGGGTTGCATGAAAGTGAAATTTCTGATTCAGTCAAACCACAAGTTGAGGCAGAAGAACAGATTCAGACGCTTGAGGATAAGTTATTAGATATCTCATCGGATACGACAGGAGACTTAGAACCACCCGCTTCTACAAAAGAGCCTCCCAAACAGAAAGAGAGTCAAGCAGAGAATCTTCAAAAAGTTGTCGTTGCTATTCCCGATTCCAATCAACAGAAAAAAGATGCAACAAAAATGACTTTGGGAAATGAATCGCAGGAGTCAACCCGAGAGTCACGCTCTTTGCAGCCGCTTCAAGAGTCTGTTCCTCTGACAGCAAGCAAAGTTACTATTCGGTCCGACTTAACTTCGAAATCCAGAATAATTCAAGATGGGTATTCTTCGGTAAATGACTCATTTTATCAGCTTTATCAACAGGTGTCTTTATTGCTGAAATCAGAAACAGAAAACGACGATGAGCTCACGAGTTTCAAATCATCTAAGAAATCAGCCGCTTCAAAATCAATTTCGCAGGTTCCAGACTGGGAACTAAAGACTCTTGAAGCATTTTTTCAGTTTGGGATTAATGCCAATAAAGAAAACGACAGGAAGTCGGCGATAGATTTTCTTGAAGATTATCTTTCTAATGACAGGACAAAATTTAAAGACAAAGGGCAAGTATATCTGGATTCCTTAAAAATGCTGAATCAGGCAGACCTTAAATAACAGATAAATATAGAAAACATTCTCTTTGAATATTCGTATAGATTACTGAGTATCTCTAATAAAAGATATTATATTGGGGAGATATTATGAATATGGAGAATAACGTGAAAAGACTATATCGTTCAAGAACAAACTCTGTAATTGCCGGAATATGCGGTGGATTGGGAGATTATTTTGATGTTGACCCGGTTTTGGTGAGAGTGATAGTTTTGTGCCTGGTGTTTAGCGGTGTAGGATTTTTTGCATATTTGGTTGGTTGGATCATAATTCCAATGAAGCCATAAATTTGGGAATAGATTTAGGGAGATAATATTATGACTAAAAGATTATATCGATC
>JACZYS010000224.1 GCA_022570975.1 Candidatus Zixiibacteriota bacterium
CGCTGGCCGCCGTCCTGGGCGGCACCCAGTCACTGCACACCAACTCCATGGATGAAACCCTGGCCCTCCCATCAGAAAAAGCGGTTCTTATTGCCCTCCGCACCCAGCAGGTAATTGCTTATGAAACGGGAGTGGTCAACACGCCCGACCCGCTTGGCGGAAGCTATTTTATTGAAGCTCTGACTGACAAAATGGAGAAAGAAGCAGAAAAAATATTTGCAGAAATTGACCGCCGCGGCGGAGTGCTCAACTGCATTGAAGAAGGATATTTCCAACGGGAACTGTCCAAATCCGCATACAATCACCAGCGTGAACTGGAAAATGATGAGCGCGTCATTGTCGGTGTCAATAAATTCGTTATGGAAAATGAAAAAATTGAGATCCCGGTCCTCAAAATTGACCGGGCTACGGAGACCGCCCAGGTAGAGTCGCTCAATAAAATAAAATCCTCCCGTGACTCTGGTGAAGTGCAGGTAGCCTTAGAGCATCTTCGCAAAGTTGCTCAAACTTCAGACGGCAACACTTTTGAAGCAATCTTTGACTGTTGCAAGACATACGCCACTATGGGTGAGATGTGCGATGTTCTTCGCGAAGTCTGGGGCGAGTATTCAGAAACCCCGGCCGCAATGAGGGTGTAGGATTTGCCTAAGACGAAACTAATAAAGAGTGCAGAGCCAATTAAATGTTTTGTCATAATGCCTTTTGGTAGTCATGATGAAGAAGCTAAGGGGAAAGATTCTTTTGATTATTGGTACAAAATATATACCGATATTATTGAGAAATATGTAAAACTCGCTTCAAGGGTGCTTAAGAGAAATATAAGATGTATTAGACTAGATGATGTGATAGGTTCTAGACTGATTGATAAAACTCTAATGAAGTATTTGGATAAAGAAGATATTTGCATATCTGATTTAACTACGTCCAATCCAAATGTGAATTATGAATTGGGGGTAAGAGATGCTTGGAGTAATAATACTATCATAATAACTCAAAATATTAATGATATTTCTTTTGATAAAATGCGGAATAATGCATTGTTATATTCAACAACAGATAGGAAAATGAACAAGAAATTCAGAAAGAAATTCCTTGAAGATATTCAGGATATGATTGAGAATCCAAATGAGATTAGAAATACTGCACAAGAATATCTGCAATCTAGTAATACAAGTAAAAATATAAAAGGCACAAAAAGAGGCATGTGGGATATCTCAGAAGAAGGCTTGGATATTATTCGCTCTTCAATGATTAGATATAACTCTCTACTTCCAACAAGTGTCTCGCAAAACAAATACACTTTCAGAATTTCTATGTTATCTCGTCATACTATTTCGCTACCTCTTGAGATTAGCAAATTACATTCTAACTTAGATATCATTTTTTCAGCTCTTAAGGTAGTGAAGAGAGATCACATTATATTCAAAGCCGTCAGAAAACAATATAGTGACGGAGTTACTTTTTGTTATGATAGCAAGGAATCTTCGATATATTTTGATTTTGACACAAAAGGATTGTTCAATTGTATCATATTAAGAGATAAGTTAATTGACGGCAACAAGTCATACATAAATGAGAAAATAGTTTCAAGAAATTTATTTGAAGCCCTTGCCCTAGGAACTAAATACCTAAACTTGATTGCTGATGCGTCATATGCGAACGCAGTAGTAAAACTTGAAAACATTTTAGATACATATATCTCATTTGTTGAACCATCAGGTCCATATAGAAAATACCCTGATTTAATTTTTAAAAATGACATGAGTGACGGAGTAGAATATAAAAATAATAGATTAGGCTTTTATGGTGGAAACGAGATCAAATCCATCCATAAAGGATTCATGTGTAAACTTGGGAATATATATAACATTTCAGAGAATATAGACAAATTTAGTGAGAACTCATTCAAATCTGCAACAGAGAGTTTTGCAATGGTTGAACCGAAATCAAAAGCTTTAAATTAGAAAAACAATATGAATAAAAAAATAAGAGTATTATTAGCCAAGCCCGGATTAGATGGTCACGACCGGGGAATAAAAGTTATCGCCGCCGCTTTCCGCGATGCCGGCATGGAAGTTATTTACACCGGTTTGCGCCAGTCTCCGGAGATGATTGTTGATGCCGCCATTCAGGAAGATGTTGACGCTATTGGCGTTTCCATTCTGTCAGGCGCTCACATGACCTTGTTTCCGGCAATTTTGGATGAAATGAAAAACAAAGGCGTGCAGGACAAAATTTTGTTCGGCGGCGGAATTGTACCGGATGAAGAGGTGAAGGAGCTGGAAGAAATGGGCGTGGACAAAATTTTCACTCCCGGAGCACCAACCCAGGATGCAATTGACTTCCTTAAAAAAGCGGTCGCTTCAAAAAAACCGGACGAACCGGTTTTATAACCTTTTTGCAGGTCGAATATGAAATTTGGCGATTTTGAAATTCATACCTTTGTAGAAGCTGCCTACAGCCTTGATGGCGGACTGATGTTTGGGGTTATCCCGAAAATTATGTGGCAAAAAATGACCGAGGTTGACGAAAATAATTTGATTCCGATGGTCAACAATCTGTATCTGTTGAAAGCACATGGCAAAAATATGATTTTTGATATCGGCCTGGGTGACACTTTGTCTGATAAAGAAAATAAATATTTTATCGAAGACCTTTCTGTTAAAGGAGACGTAAGGTTTTTGAATTCAAAAAGTTGGCCTTATGCTTTTGAAGTAAATCCTTCTGAAGGAAATATTTTAATCTCAAAACCAATTGGAAATCAACCAGGTCTAGGAGCCCTAGGTTTCTGCTATGTCCCATATCATTTTGTTTATAGTGTTAAGTATCCTGTTTTAGTTCAGATTTTAGATGGAGAAGAAATTTTCCAGTTCCCTATGGCTGTTGTGATTCAAGGAAACAACCCAAGAGAGTCATTAGATGTTGATGCTGTTAATATTCAACTAACTGAATTATGTTCGCAGAAAAACACAGAAATTCAAGTAAACACTTTTGATACTAAATTAAATCCTATTGAATCAGAAATTTCTTATGAATGCTTTGGAGTAAGATGTGATATTGGAAAAACCACAGGAGGAACTTTAAAAGAAGATTTCCCTCAATGCACTAATGGATTTGTTGTTTCAAAAGCAGATGGATTTAAAGAAGCAGCATATCAATTTTCAACTGTAGAATCCGGAGAAATTGATATTATAATGGATCGTCTTTATGAAACAAATATTGATTTAAAAATTGATTCAAGAGATTACAATGGACAAGCAACAATTAGCTTTATCACAGATTCCGGAGTTGAAACAATTGTTTATCCAGAACAAAAAACCATTAATTTCACTTTTATTGATTAAAAGATAATTCCCCTCAAAATAGAAATTATCTTCCTTTAAAATTTGCCTAATTCT
>JACZYS010000225.1 GCA_022570975.1 Candidatus Zixiibacteriota bacterium
ATTTACTCGTCTTACATCCCCTCTTCGGCGGGTCTGGTGAGCATAACCATTTTTAAGGCCGGGGGAGTGACCAGAGTTGTGACCATGACCATGATGACTACGGCCGAGTAGGTGCTCACAGAGATAACCGGTTCTCCGTCAAGCATCAGTTTGGCGCCGATACCTGCAAAAATAAGTCCAACCTCTCCCCGGGGAATCATCCCCAACCCGACGGCAATTTTGTTAACATGAACATCGCGTATCACCAATGAGCAGGCCTGTTTGCCAATAATTGCCACCAGCGTTAGCACGGCGGCAAATCCGAGAATTTCTACCTGAGTAAAAGTAGTGATGTCCACCATCATTCCCATCCTTACAAAAAATATGGGGACCAAAAATATGGAAATTGGTTCAATCAGTTCATGGATGGAGTGGTCTCCCCGTTCATGGAACTTGGTGAAATGGACTTCTTCTAAAATAAGTCCGGCCGCAAACGCCCCCACAATTGGGGCCAGCCCAAATATTCCGGCAACATAAGCCAGAGCAAAACAGATAAGCAGACTGACCGAAAGAAGCACGCCGGTACCTTTGAGTCTGAGAGCCAAATTGAAATATGTAGGAATCAAGTACACGCCAACCAGTACAGCTCCAACAATAAAGAGAATTGCTTTGATGATAATCCAAGCAATCGTCATTGTGCCCACACTGTCACCGGCCCCCTGATTAACGGCAGAAATTATTCCGGCCACAACGGCCAGAATTACCAAACCCATAATGTCATCAATGACAGCCGCCCCCAATATTATTTTTGCGGTTTTGGTTTTTATTTTGCCAATATCTTTAAGCACCCGGGCGGTTATACCAACAGAGGTTGCCGTCAAAGTTGCACCTATGAATATGTGAACATAAATTGACGACTCGGGCAAAAACCAGTAACCGACTCCCCACCCTAAAAAGAAAGGGAATATTACACCAACCATCGCCACCAAGAAAGATGCCATTCCTACTTTTCGCATCTCTCCGACCGTTGTCTCAAGCCCCACTTCGAATAAAAGAATAATAACCCCCAGCTCGGCTAAGACCTCTAAGGTGATATCATGAGAAAGAGATTCAAAAACTGTAATGCCAAGCAAATTGAGATTGCCGATCAACATCCCAATCACCAGTTCCCCCAAAACTGCCGGCTGGCCGAACCTTTCAAAAATATCGCCGCCCAATTTTGCGGCCAGAAGAATAACTATCAGGCCGATTAAGATATCCAGCACCGGACCGCCGTGTCCATCCCCCTCGGCGCCGGAAGCACCAAAAGCAAGTGAATAGAAACAATAAACGGCTATTATCAGGGTAAAAAAGATAGTTCTTCGCTGAGAAAAAATACGCATATATCCTCCGAATTATTCAAGAAAACCGGTTCAATTTGGTTTCAAATTTAGTTTTGGAGATAGCAAAATTCAAGCTTTAACAGGGTTTAGAATAGAAATAAATAATAATACGACAGAAATTTGTCTTCCTGTGGCTACGACACTCAGGATTTTCTCAAATATGTCGAAATAGTAAATAAGTCCCTTTCAAAAATTAAACAGTTATTTTGCGTGGGAGAAAAAAAGAATATATGTTAATATTCATAGGAATATTTATTGTAATTACTACTGTTCTGGGCGGATTTGTTCTTGAAGGCGGCGATATCATTGCTCTCAACCAACCGGTTGAAGTTTTGATTATTGGTGGAGCAGCTTTTGGCGCATTTTTGATTGCTTCCCCAATGACTGTCATAAAAGATGTTATCAAGCAGCTTACGGCCATCTTAAAGGGTGGATATACCAAGCAGGATTATCTGGATTTGCTGGTCATGATGTTTGAGATTTTTAACGTTGACAGAAAAGACGGACTGGTGGGACTTGAGGGACATATTGAACATCCCGAAGATAGCGAAATTTTTCAACGTTATCCAAGATTCATCGAGAACCATCACGCTCTTGCTTTTTTTGCAGATACGATGAGAGTTGTAATTTCCGGTGCGGTTCAACCTCATGATCTTGAAGACTTGATGGATAATGATATCGAAATTCTTCACCAAGAAGAAGAACGCGCCTCTGATGCCTTGAATTCTGTAGCCGATGCTCTACCCGGACTTGGAATTGTAGCCGCGGTTTTAGGAATTGTTATTACCATGGCTGCTATTAACGGACCTCCGGAAGTTATCGGTCATAAAGTTGGTGCAGCATTGGTGGGGACTTTCCTCGGAATTTTGGGAAGTTACGGATTTGTCGGACCATTAGCTGCCAGCATGAAACACAGGTTAAACGACGGTATGCAATATATGGGATGCATGAAAAGTTCGCTGCTATCATTCAACAAAGGGGTTGCCGGGGTAATTGCTGTTGAGTTTGCTCGTCGCACGCTTTTTTCAGAAGTCAGACCGGATTTTCTGGAACTTGAAGCGGCTTGCAATGAAGCCAAAAAGAAATAGTTTTCTATGACAGAAAATAATCAACAGCCAATAATAATCAAAAGAATTAAAAAGGGCGGACACGGGCATCACGGCGGTGCCTGGAAAGTTGCTATGGCCGATTTTATGACAGCCATGATGGCTTTCTTTATGGTAATGTGGCTGGTAGGACAAAAACCGGAAGTGAGAGAAGCTGTGGCCGGTTACTTTCAGGACCCGGGAAACTTCAACAAACAGGGGCAAGCAGGTGTTTTAAAAGGATCAAGTTCCGCAATCCCAACTGAAAACCCTCCTTTGAACTTGACCAAAGCTAAAGACAGTGACCCGGAAAGTAAAAACAAAGAAGATAAAATCAAACTTACGCTCATGGCCAAAAAAATTATGGAAGAGCTAAAAAAGCAGGAAGCATTTAAAGACCTCCAGAAAAATATTACAATCAATATGACTTCCGAAGGATTACGGATTATTTTGAACGAGTCAGAAGACTCTCCAGCCTTCTTTGAACCGGGTTCAGCCAAACTTCTCCAGAAGAGCGCAATTATATTGCTGACAATTGCGTCCGAACTGGGAAAAGTGGAAAATTTACTGGTGATTGAAGGACACACAGATGCCTCGTTTGGAGGCAGTAAGAAATACTCTAACTGGGAACTGTCTACCGACAGAGCTAACTCAGCCCGTCAGTTAATGGAAGTCTCCGGTTTGAGAAAAGATCAGGTCAGAGAAGTAAGAGGGTTTGCTGATAGGTTTCCAATGATTGTAGATAACCCTAACGACCATCGCAATAGAAGAATAACATTGGTGCTGCTATATAAATCAAAAGCACGGTCATATGACCAGCTGGCAATTGAAACAGATATTTTTTAGGAAAAGTTAATCTAAGTAAAAAGAATCCCCCGGTCAAAAAGATCAGGGGATTTTTTTGAGAATTTATTTATCTCTTAAAGCCAGCATTTCTTTTCTTATAT
>JACZYS010000030.1 GCA_022570975.1 Candidatus Zixiibacteriota bacterium
AGAATTCGTTCATTCCAACTTTTGCAGACTCCATAAGTGGCGAGTGAAAAGCTCCGCCAACATCCAGCGGTTTTACTAACTTGACACCGTCTTCCTTAGCAATTTTAAGTGCTTTTTCAACGGCAACTATTTCTCCTGAAACAACGGTCTGTTTTCTTGTGTTACAGTTTGCAGGAACAACCATCCCTGATACTTGCGCTTTGCTGCAAACATCCTCTATAGTGCTGAATTCCAGTCCGACAATAGCGGCCATCGTACCGGGGTATTTTATGCAAGCCTCTTCCATTAATGAAGCTCTCTTGCAAACTGCTTTGATTGCATCTTTAAATGAGATAGCCCCGGAAGCGGCAAGGGCAGAATATTCTCCAAGTGAGTGTCCGCAGGCAAAGTCACCATTTATTTTCTCTTCTCCTAAGATTGTCAAGACAGCCAGAGAATGGAGCAAAATGGCCGGCTGGGTAAATTTGGTTTTGTTAAGTTCTGATGCCGGACCCTCAAAAGAAATTCTGGCAATATCTTCACCCAACTCTAAAGAAGCCATCTGATAGAGTTTTTTTACTTCGTCAGAATGGTCATATAAATCTTTTGCCATTCCAACATATTGTGATCCCTGTCCGGGGAAAAATAATGCGACTTTACTCATAAATTAGTAAGCAATCCTTACCACTTAATCAGGGCCGAACCCCAGATTAACCCGCCTCCAAAAGCGACCATTAAGACATAGTCTCCCTCATTGATTCTTCCCTGACGGTTTGCTTCATCGAGTGCGAGAGGAACCGAGGCTGCCGATGTATTGCCGTATTTTTCAATATTTAAGAAGACTTTGTTCATATCCAGTTTAAGCCTTTTTGCCAGAGCTTCAATAATTCTGATATTTGCCTGATGAGGAATGATTATTGATATTTCTGATGAATCTACACCGGCTTTTTGCATAACCTCGGTGGCAGCATTTCCCATTTCCTTAACGGCAACTTTAAAGAGGTCAGAACCGTTCATCATGACCTTATCGGTGCCATCAAAATTAAACTCTTCAGTGACCGGGAAAGCCGCACCTCCGGACTTGGACCAGAGCATTTCCCTCATACTTCCATCTGATTTCATAAAAGTTGATTGAACGCCTCTTCCATTATGAGAGGGAGCAAAAATCGCCGCTCCAGCACCATCGCCAAATAAGATGCAAGTATTACGGTCCCGGTAATTTACAAATGTCGATAATTTTTCCACGCCAACAACCATGATTTTCTTGTAGCTGCCGGTCTCTATGTAGGCGTTGGCAATTGTCAATCCATTGATAAAACCGGTACAGGCAGATACAACATCAAAAGCAACAGCGTTAGGAAGGCTTAGTTTTTCCTGAATGACGCAGCCAAGCGATGGAAGCTTATAGTCGGGAGTTACCGTTGCAGCCACCAGGACATCAATCTCTTCGCCTTTGGTCTCGGCCATTTCCATGGCTCTCTTGCAGGCTTCAACAGCCATATCAGAGGTTGCCATGTCGCGGGCAATTCTTCTCTCTTTAATTCCGGTGCGAGTGGTTATCCACTCATCTGTTGTATCAACGAGCTTTTCTAAATCAGCGTTGGTCATTCGTTGCGGAGGCGCAAACGACCCGGTCCCGATTATCTTTGCTCTTGTTTTCTGTCTCATTACTTTTCCCAAAATGGTTTCTCATGAGTTCGTCATGAATTTTATCTTTAATTTTTTCTTCGCTCATTTTATGGGCGGCAATCACGGCGTTGGAAATTGCTCTTGAATTTGACGAGCCGTGGCAGATCATTACATTCCCGCCAACTCCCAGAAGAGGTGCTCCTCCGGCTTCCGCATAATCAAAAAGATTTCTCATTCTTCTCAAAAACGGCAAAAGAAGCATGACACCCATTCGTGAAAACATATTTGTCTGTATCTGTCTCTGAAAGGAGCTTACCAATAGCGGTTTTATTGACTCAGCAAACTTGAGGAGGATATTGCCGGTGAAGCCGTCGGTAATGGCAACATCAATGTCTCCGGACAAAATGTCACGACCCTCAACATTTCCCACAAAATTAATCTTCGAATCTTTCAATTTTTTCTGTGCTTCAAAAATAAGTTCATTTCCCTTACTTCTTTCTTCTCCGATTGACAGAAGTCCAACTCTTGGAAAATCTCTTTTGAATAGAATTGAATAATAGACCGAGCCCATTACCGCAAACTGAGAGAGATGCTGGGGCTTGCAGTCGGCATTGGCTCCAACATCCAAAACAACAGCCGGTTTTCCGGTTGCCGTAGGAAATACGGCCGTAATTGCCGGACGACTTACATCTTCAATTCTTCCAAGCGTCAATAGCGATGTTGCCATAACGGCTCCGGTGTTACCGGGGGATACAAACCCATGAGCTTTTTTCTCTTTTAGCTGTTTGAGCCCGATAACTATGGAGCTGTCACGCATACGGACCCCTTCGGTAGCAGAAATATGCATCGGCACAACCGATGATGCATGCTCCACAGAAATATTATCAGGGATTGTTTCAACAGTAGAAAGATGTTTATCAATCTGCTCTTTGTCACCAACAAGGATGACATGAAGCCTTGATCCAAGGTTTCTTGCCGCCATGAGCCCGCCATCGATAATTATTTCCGGGCCATGATCTGCCCCCATGACATCTAGTACTATTGTATATTTTTCATTATCGCTCATAAAATATCAGTAGTTTATAGCAGTTATACAGATTCAGAACAATATTAAACTTCGCTAATATCGATTATTTTTCGACCATTATAATATCCACAGCTCGGGCAGATATGATGAGGCAGGCGAGCCTGGTGGCAATGCGGGCATTCGGTTACGTTTGGAATTGAGAGTTTCCAGTTTGTTCTCCGCTTTCTGCCTCTGGCTTTTGAGATTCTTCGTTTGGGAAGTGGCATTTTATAAATCCTTAATTATTAGTTACTTACCAGAAAGGCGGTTTAAACCTTCCCAGCGAGAGTCAACAGTTTTTCTATTACAACTACAACTTTTTTCATTCAGGTTAGTTCCACAAGAGCTGCAAAACCCTTTGCAATCCTCTTTGCAGAGCGGTTTCAAGGAGACCGAAAGCAAGACCGTTTGGCTGACCAGTCTGGAAATATTTACAGTCGTCAAAGATTTGTCAAAAAAGAGGTAGTCTTCGCTATCAACAGCCTTGCTAACTGTTTTTTGGCGCTCAATCTCTGAACAGACAATAAAGTCAATATCACTTTCGATCACTTTTTCAATTTTCTTAAGACATCTCGCACAGCATAAAATCGCTGTTGCAGTAAGTTTTCCCTGACAGAAATATTCATCCTCTGATTGCTGTATTTTTAAGTCAACAACGGCTGAATTTATAGAATCAAGAAGGTCATTATTACCGCTGATTTCTTCATTTTCCTGCCTGATTTTTATTTCTGCCGGAAATGCTTCAAATTTTGAAAAGTTCAAATCCATAGCATAGTATTTTAGTGAAAAAAGGGGCTGATGTCAAGCATAAAAGGGGCCTTGAACATTTTGAAAGACAACGGCTTAGGTCAGATTTTGTCGCGTGAGGGCGAAAAAGGTGAGAAGACAGTTAAGCTCGGCTTAGCTTAGTTAATTTCTTTGTAAATATTTATCCTGTTGAGAGCTCTTTGAAGTGATTTGCGAGCTCTTTCCAGAGAGATATCTGTTCCCTTTTCAAAAGCTTTGGTAACTCTATCCTGCGCCCGGTCATAAGCTTTTTGTGCCCGGTCAATATCAATAGAATCAGCTTCTTCAACGGCATCGGCTAAGATTGTAGCTTTGTTGTCTGAAACTTCCAAAAAACCTACAGATACGGAAAGCAAATGCATTTTGTCATCTGAATCAACAAATTCAAGTCTTCCCGGTTTCAAGACAGTTATCAAAGGAGCGTGATGGGCGAGAACCCCAAGGTAACCTTCGCTTCCGGGAACGATCAGTGACTTTGCCTCCAATTCATAATGAACTTTTTCAGGTGTAACTACCGAGAGAGAAAACATATGATTTATTTTTTATCCTTTTCATAGCCTTCAATAACTTCATCTAATCCGCCAACCATATAGAAATATGACTCCGGAATATGGTCATAATTACCGGCGATAATTTCACTGAAACCGTCAATAGTATCTTCCACTTTCACATACTTGCCCGGTTTTCCGGTAAACTGCTCGGCCACGAAGAACGGCTGTGACAAAAATCTCTGAATTTTACGAGCTCTCTGTACAATCAGTTTGTCGTCTTCTGAAAGTTCATCGATACCCAAAATTGCGATAATGTCCTGCAAGTCTTTGTATCTCTGGAGAATTTTCTGGATACTCCGGGCAACGTCATAATGTTTTTCACCAACAACATTTGGGTCCAAAATTCTGGAAGTTGAATCAAGCGGGTCAACAGCCGGATAAATACCAAGCTCTGCAATCTGACGGGAGAGCACCGTAGTTGCATCCAAGTGGGCGAATGTCGTCGCCGGAGCCGGGTCGGTTAAATCATCTGCAGGAACATAAATGGCCTGCACCGATGTAATGGAACCGGTTTTGGTCGATGTGATTCTCTCCTGCAACCCGCCCATCTCTGTTCCCAGAGTTGGCTGATATCCCACAGCCGATGGCATACGTCCCAAAAGTGCTGAAACTTCTGAACCGGCCTGTACAAATCTAAAAATATTATCAATAAAAATAAGAACGTCCTGGTTTTCTTCATCGCGGAAATATTCTGCAATTGTCAATCCACTCAAAGCTACTCTCAAACGGGCACCGGGAGGTTCGTTCATCTGTCCAAAGACCATGGCCGTTTTTTTAATAACTCCGGACTCTGTCATTTCCAGATAGAGGTCATTACCTTCGCGGGTTCTTTCGCCGACCCCACAAAAAACAGAATAGCCGCCATGCTCGGTGGCAATATTGTGAATCAGCTCCTGAATAATAACTGTCTTGCCCACACCGGCACCACCAAAGAGCCCAACTTTTCCACCTTTTGAATAAGGTTCAAGCAGGTCAATAACTTTTATTCCGGTTTCAAACATTTCAATAGAAGTTGACTGTTCGTCCAGT
Organism: Candidatus Zixiibacteriota bacterium; assembly: GCA_022570975.1. Taxonomy (GTDB): domain Bacteria; phylum Zixibacteria; class MSB-5A5; order GN15; family FEB-12; genus JACZYS01. Next base: position 5,041 of record JACZYS010000030.1, read on the forward strand.
GGCGGAGCTTCGCGATGAATCGGCAAACGTTTGGCATCGGCAGGAACCGGTTCCTTTCCGTCAATTGCTTCACCTAAGAGGTTATAAATTCTGCCCAGTGCAATAGTTCCCACCGGCATTGTGATTGGAGAGCCGGTATCAACAGCTTCCATCCCACGTACGAGACCATCAGTTGAAGCCATGGCCACGCACCTGACGACATTATCACCTATATGAAGGGCAACTTCTACAATCAGGTCGCGGTTATTGGAGCTATCTTTGATTTTGATAGCATTTAGAATATTGGGCAGTTTATCGGCGGGGAACACACAGTCCACGGTGGGCCCAATAACCTGTACAATTTTTCCGATATTTTCAGACATTTAATATCTCCAGTAAGTTAGTCATATATTACAATTCTCATCAGCCGACCAGAGCTTCGGCACCGGAAATAACCTCCAGCAGCTCTTTAGTAATCTGTCCCTGGCGGGCCTTGTTATATTCTAAAGTTAAAGTTTGTCTCATTTCGCCGGCATTTTTGGTGGCATTTCCCATGGCCATCATGCGGCTGCCATGCTCACTAGCAAACGACTCGACCAGAGCTGTTACCATTTTGGTCGTGACGTAACTGGGCATTAAAGCCGAGTAAATTATTTCCGGAGTCGGTTCAAAAATGTAATAAGAATTCACTTTCGTTTCGTTATTAGAAACATCCGGTTTGGCAATAGGCAAATACAGTTCATCCACAAGCTTATATCTCACCGTTGATAAAAAGCGAGTGAAAAACAGAATTATTCTGTCAGTTTCACCGGCAACAAAACGCTCGGATAAGAAACTGACCAGTTCTCTGGCTTTGCCCATTTCCAGTGAGCCGCCCCAGTCGGAAAAATTTCCGACAAGCGGGTTCTGATGTTTTTTTAAGAGGTCGCTTGCTTTTTTGCCGACAGTCACAATCTCTGTTTCAACATCTGAATTTTTCTTCATCCAGCCATTTATTTTTCTGATAACATTAGCATTAAAAGAGCCGCAGAGTCCCCGGTCAGAGGTAAAAACAACAACTGTCTGCTTTTTAACATCTCTTTCTTCAAAATATGGATGAACAATATCACCGGTTGAACCGGTGGCCAAATGGCTAAGCATCTCATCCATTTTCTTGCTATATGGACGAGTCTCTTCAACCCGTTGCTGGGCCCGGCGAAGTTTTGAGGCGGCCACCATCTCCATAGCTTTGGTGATACGTTCGGTGGATTCTACCGTTTTAATCCGTTTTTTTACGTCTCGTAATGTTGCCATATAAAATTAAGCCGTATTATACTTCTGTCTTTTCAAATACACTTTTGAATTTTTCAATTGCAGTTTTAAGTTTTGTTTCGAGCTCTTCTGATATTTTCTTCTCTGCTTTTAAGGAATGACCAACATCGGGGAATTCTTTTTCACAGAAGGCAAAATATTCTTTTTCAAAACGACCGACATCCTCAACCGGAATGTCATCCAAATACCCATTGGAGGCTGCCCAGACAATCATCACCTGTTTTTCCACATCCATTGGCATATACTGCCCCTGTTTGAGAAGCTCCACCATGCGCTGTCCGCGGTTAAGTTGTTTTAAAGTAGCATCGTCCAAGTCTGAGCCAAACTGGGTAAATGCTTCCAGTTCACGGAACTGGGCTAAGTCTAACTTAAGCGAGCCGGCTACCTGTTTCATCATTTTTGTTTGAGCCGCACCACCAACACGAGATACTGAAATACCAACGTTTATGGCCGGACGAACACCGGCAAAAAAGAGTTCTGACTCAAGGAATATCTGACCATCGGTAATTGAAATTACATTAGTAGGAATATATGCTGATACGTCACCAGCCTGTGTTTCAATAATGGGGAGGGCGGTCAAAGAACCGGCACCTAATTCATCAGAAAGTTTTGCGGCTCTTTCAAGCAGACGTGAGTGACAATAAAAAATATCACCCGGGTATGCTTCACGTCCCGGAGGTCTTCTTAATAACAGAGAAAGCTGACGATAAGCAGCAGCCTGTTTGGAAAGGTCATCATATACACAGAGGACATGTTTCCCGGCATACATGAACTCTTCACCCATGGCACAGCCGGTATAAGGAGCAATATATTGCAGTGGGGCCGGGTCGTTTGCCGAGGCATTAACCACAATAGTAAATTCCATAGCACCTTTTTTTCTGAGCGTTTCGACAACTCGAGCGACAGTTGATGATTTTTGACCGATAGCTACATAAATGCAAATCACATCGGTATCTTTTTGATTAATAATTGTATCGATAGCCAGAGCGGTCTTACCTGTCTGGCGGTCACCAATAATTAATTCACGTTGTCCACGACCGATTGGGATCATGGAGTCAACTGCTTTGAGACCGGTTTGAAGCGGTTCTTTTACCGGTTGACGTTCAATAACAGAAGGTGCAATACCTTCGATAATTCTGGTTTTGTCAGTTGCGATAGGACCTTTGCCGTCAATTGGATGACCGAGGGGATTAACAACCCGGCCGATTAAGGCATCGCCAACAGGGACAGAAGCTACTTTGCCGGTACGGCGAACAGTGTCACCTTCTTTAATATTTGTATCAGAACCAAAAATTGCGGCACCAACATTATCTTCTTCCAAGTTCAAGACTAATCCCATGATGTCACCGGGGAACATAATAAGTTCCGACATCTGAACATCTTCCAGTCCCCAGATACGAGCAATACCGTCGCCAACCTGAAGCACAGTCCCTACGGACTCCATCTCCAGTTTGGTTTCATATTTCTCTATCTCTTTCCTGATGACCGATGAAACTTCTTCAGGGTTGAGACCCATCATAAACTCCTACAAACTTGCTGAAATTTCAGGGCTGTTTGTTTTTTAAATTATTTATTTCAATATTGCCGCAGTTTTCTACAGCACTCTAACTTTTCCTAATTTATCTTCAATCTTCTCCAGCCCGTAGCGCACCGAGCCGTCAATAATTTCGTTATGCATCACCACAATCATTCCGCCTAATATAGATTGATCAACTTTTTCTTCCAAGAGAACATCCATCCCAATTCTCTGCTGGATGGCCGGAATCAGTTTCTGACGTTCATCATTATTTAACTGAACGGCAGAAATAACCGTTACCCGGCCAATTCCGCGCTCGGCTTCAACCAGACGGATAAAATCATCAATTATTTCAGAAAGAAAATTGATTCTTTTCTTTTCAATTAAAACCACCAGAAACTCAACTAAGAGGCGGTTCATTCTCTCTGAGAACACACTGCGAACCAGCTCAATTTTGGAAACATCGGTGACATTGGGGAAGCTAAAGAACTCCATGAGAGATGAATCTTTTTTGATTATCTCACCAAGCTCTTTTAACTGAGTGTCTGCCTCACCCAACAGGTTTCTGTTTTTGGCGGCATTAAAAAGAGCCTGTGAATATTTTCTTGATACTTCCTGAATTAACATAAATGTTTATGCCTCTTTTAAGTCTCCGATAAAGTTTGCAATAAGTTGGCGATGTTTTTCATCATCCAGTTTTTCGTTAACAATCTTTTCAGCCGCTTTGAGGGTGATATACACCATGTCATTTTTTAACTGCACTTTTGCTTTGGCCACTTCCCCTTCCAGTTCAGCTTTTGCTTTTACACCAAGAGATTTGGCTTCGACTAAGGCAGTAGATTTTATATCTTCAGCAATCTTTTTTCCTTCTGTGACTGCTTCAACAATCTTCTCACGGCGCTCATTGTCAATTTCATTTAGCTTTTCCTGATACTCAGCAGTCAGTTTTTCCACATTTGCTTTTCCATCTTCAATAGATTGAAATTCCTTAACGATTTTTTCTCTCCGGTCGTCCATCAACTGCAAAAGAGGTCCCCAGGCATATTTCTTCAGGATGAAGAGCGTTAAGATGAAACCGAGTGCATGAGTCAGAAGTAATGGTATTTGTATATCCATTTTAACTCACAGTCGTCTGTTAATGGTTATATTCATGATTTTAGTACCCAACGGATACAATTGTTATGAACCAATATGGCCCTGAAGCATAAAAAATACTACTAATGCATAAATTGTTAACGCTTCAATTAGGGCGGCACCAATAATCATTGAAGTCATAATTTTACCGGATGCTTCCGGATTGCGTCCAATTGCATCCATTGCAGAACCAACTGCACCTCCAAGACCAATTCCAGAACCGATAGCTGCAAGACCTACACCTATTGGTAGTCCAATTGCGAGCATTGCTTGATAATCCATTTTTTTCTCCTTTAATTACTAATAATATTATTGTTATATTTCAAAATAAATTTAATGTTCTTCCTCATGGGGCAGGGCCATGGAAATGTAAATTGCCGAAAGTAAGGCAAATACCAATGCTTGAATTGCAGAAACCAATATCCCCAAAAACATGAATGGTAGTTGAAGAGGTATTCCGACTGGTGAAGAAATCATTGCGCCTAACATTACACCAAGTGATACAAAGGCTGTAATCAAAATATGTTCACCAGTCATATTGCCGTACAATCGCAGTGCAAGAGACGAAGGTTTAACAATTTCTCCAAATAAGTGTATTGGAAACAAGAGCGGAGACACAGCCCAGCCTGATGCATCTTTTGGTTCACCCAAAAGATGAAAAAAATATTTCTTAAATCCCAATTTAGTGAATGATAAATATTGAACATATAAAAAGACCAGAATTGCCATCGATGCTGTCACTTCCAGCCAAGATGTGGGAGCGAAGCTTCCCGTAAGAATTCCAGCAAAATTTGATATTAATATATAGAAAAAAAGTGTTCCCAAAAAAGGAATATGTTCTTTGGTATCTTTCCCCAGTATCTTGTAAATAAAATCATACATTGACTCAACCATCAACTCAACAACGTTTTGGAATGGCCCAGGAATTAACTCTCTCTTTCTGTAAGCCATATATACTACTATTGACATAAACAGAGAAATGAACGAAGCAAGAATTACCGGCTTCCAATATTGTACAGTATGACCAAATAGAGAAAAAATATCAGGGATATGAACCTCGCCGCTGCCACCAGATTCCCCACCACTAGCAAGTGGTAATAACAAATTGTTTGCTGTATTGTATATAAAGTCTAACATTTTATGTTACTACTTCAGAATCTTTAACTTTCGCATTCCAATTCGAAGGAACTAACAATGAACCCAACGACCACAATATCAACACCGCAAACAAAGATGAAAAACCTAATGTTAAATAGATTGCTTCAAATTGCGGAACCGAGAGAAGAAAATAACCGGCCAGATATAATAGTGGAAATTTTATAATTCCTAGTTTAAGAGCTTTGATTTTGTCAGAATTATTTGGGCTTAAGACTAATTTAGTAATCGCTGAGATAAACATAAAATTGATGACTCCCCAGATACCTCCGGAAAACAATGCCAGGGTGTTGTTGACTGTCCAATAGTACATACCTAAAGGTAGAAATATCAGCAGTAAAAAAGCTGTTGCTTTTACAATCTGATCCAAAAAATTAAGTCCACTATCAGTCTTCATTATCATCTTTCATGACGCCTGATTTTTTTGCCAGGCGAAATATTTCTCTTCCGGCAGATGCAAATCCCAAAATCACCCATATTATCACAAAGACAGGTGCCGTGTCAAATTTGTTATCTAACCAATCTCCTACAAAAAATCCGACAATTGGAGAAACAATTAGCAAAGTAGGAATGACAGCAAGAACAGACATCTGCCTGTAAAATTTCCTATCATTTTCTTTATCCGGTCTTAGAAGGGACATTGTGCCATCCTTCACAAGCTTATTAAGTGGCAAATATATCTCAAACTGTTTTACTGTCAACATTTTTTTTGCCTGAATCGCAACTGTTTTCACCAAAAACGCGTTTTTCTTTAAGAAAATCAAGAAAAATAGCTGCATTATGAAAATTTTACTTTATCTTTCATCTCCAAAAACAGAATCATAATAATTGTCTCAAAATTGTCTCAATTTCCAATAAAGCAGCTTCTTAGTGAAAAAAATCACTAAGTCAGCATAACTTTAGTCATAATATGTATAGCATCAAATAAATTATTACTCCGGTAACAGAGACATATACCCAGATTGGAAAGGTCCACCTCATCAGCTTTTTATGTTTCTGGAATTTGCTTTTGAAGGCAAAAGTAACGCCAATGATAATCATGGGTGTCATAACGACGGCCAAAATTACATGAGGAATCAATATGGCAAAGTATAACTTCCGGCTCCAATCATAATATGGATATGGAACCGAGCCTACATTGAAATGATAAATCAGATAACTTGTCAAAAATAGAGCCGAGCTAATCAGGGCCGCAAGCATCAATTTTTTATGAGCATCTTTGTTACCATTTTTGATTTTGACATATCCGCAAATTAAAAAAACAGAACTCACCCCATTTAATATGGCATTCACTAATGGAAGGTCAGTAACTGAGATCACAACTCTTTTATCAACTCACGGACGTTCGTTTTCATAATATTTAAACTGGCCATATCGGTGGCGTCATAATATTGTCGAATATTACCGTTTTGGTCAACAAGTACTACTTTGGTGGAGTGCATCATTGGGAATCCATCGGCCGCCAGCAAAAATCCTTTTTGTGAAATTTCTTCGATTCTGTCAATATCTCCCCGGAGCAGTTTCCAGTTGCTGCTTTTGAGATTATATTCATTTGCAAAGGCTCTTAAGACTTCAGGCGTGTCTCTCTGTGGGTCAACCGAGATTCCTATGAACTGAATTTTATCATTTTCTCCAAACTTTTTTGAAATATCAACCAGATTGTTGGTCATAATTGGGCATGGTCCCTGACATGATGAGAAGAAAAAATATACCAGATTAAGTTTACCTTTCATCTCTTTGGTTCCAAAGAGCTCATTATCCTGTGTCATCAGCTGAAACTCCGGAAGAGCGGCAATTATTTGTAAATCTGAGCGAGAACTGTTGGCTTTATAAATTACGAATGATGCGGAAACTATCAGAAAAAGAACAATTGGCACAACAACACCGATAATTCTTCCTACCATCTTTTTTGATTTCATTTCTTATCTCCCATTTGATTTTAACGAACTATAAGTTAATACCAAAGCTCCAAAAAAGAGCGAGGCAAAAAACATATGAAAAACTCTTCCCAGCTCAGGAAGGGCAAACAAAGTAAAAGTAAAACCGATAAAAATCTGAACCAGAATGAACAGCTGCAATCCCCATATACCATATTTTACACCCGGTATTTTGGTAGCTCCTATATGCTTTAACTCATTAACAAAATATAATGTAAAAACACCCAGGGAAACACCAATTAACATATGAATATGATTCACCATACCTACCCTGCCCAGCCATTTTAAATCGGTCAACAGAGGAAACTCACGGGACAGCATCTCAAGTTTTGATCTGATATGGGTCCCCAGAAGAATCTGTAATAAGGTTACGGTCATGAAAATATGAGCCACCATCTTGACGTTTTTGGGTATTTCAATACTTAGCCTCTCTTTGTCGAAGGAAAAAGCTTGGTAGGTAGTATAAATCAAAAGCGAAGCCATAGCCAAGGCTAAAAGCAGATGAACTGTCACAACAATAGGCTCTAACTCAGATGAAATTACAACCGCTCCCTGTGCACCCAAAAGAGCAACCAGAAAAGCAGAGACAACTGAAGGGACCAAAATCTTCTTATTTTTTCTGTGATAAATCAAGGCAACTACGGCGGTGGCGGCTATTAATAAGCCTAATAAGAATCCGCCCAGCCTGTTTATATATTCTATCCAGGCCAAGGTCAAATTAAACTGGCTGGCGTCAATATAGTCCGGAATCTGGTCAATGGAAGTAGGCGGAAACCACCTCCCAAAGCAACGAGGCCAGTCCGGACAGCCTAATCCAGCACCGGATACTCTTACCAGACCTCCGACAAATATCACCAAATATGTTCCGATTGTGGAAGCGAGAACTAATTTCTTAAATAATTTCATTCTGAAAGACCTGAAAACAGGTTAAACTTCGTTATTTTTTTCACAAGCTATATTCTAATTCACTGAGTAGATCTATTATAAAGCATATTTAATGTTCAGTTGTTTTTGCAGCTTCTTTGGTGCTGTCAGGCAGAGTTGCCGGGCTTAGTTCAGTTTCCGCCGGATTTATCTCTTTATTGTTATACATCTCTATAGTCGGATTAACATGTCCGCCCCTGATAGGGTTCAAATCATCTCTTCTCATGGTATCAAATAAGATTAAGGAAATAAAGACGGCCAGACAAATAAGCGAAATTAAAAAAAGAATTGAATATAGCTTGTTGTCATATTTTAGATGCATAAAAAACAGGGCCACTAAAGTTGCTTTAACACCGGCAATCAGCATTGCAATCAGGAGATTAAACTCCCCAAAATCTTGCTGGGCAGCGATAACAGTTACAACGGTTAGGACTATCAACACCATGCCTATTTTGAGATAAATACCCAAAGGTAATACGTGCGGATGTGGGCTATTGCTGCTCATTATTATCCTATCAAATAAAACAATGGAAAGAGGAAAATCCAGATTAAATCAACCAAATGCCAGTAAAGACCGGTCATTTCAATCGGTGTATAATATTCAGAAGAGAATCTGTTCCTCTGAGTTTTGACCATCAGCCAACCAATCAGTCCCATACCTGCCATGACGTGGATACCGTGAAGACCGGTCATAAGAAAATATACTGAGAAAAATATATGTGGGTTGGTCCCTTCCACACCGGTAAAGGTGTAATATTTACCGGGAAGTTGACCGAGATGAATCTTGTGGCTGTATTCAAAATATTTTATGACCAGAAACATTGAAGCCAAAAAGAGAGTAGCACCTAACAATATGAGCGTATTTCTTTTCCTGTCAAGCTGCATTGACCTTATTGCCAGAGCCATAGTCACAGAACTGGTAATCAGGACGATTGTATTTAAGGCACCCAGGTAAACATTAAGGTACTGGTGGGCGTTGTGGAAAATATCCGGATTCCAGGCACGGTAGACGGAATAAAAACAGAATAGTCCTCCAAAAAGAAGAATTTCTGTCAACAAAAAGAGCCAGACACCCAGCTTGGCAGATTCTCTTTGCTGTTCAACATCGCTGAAGTGATGCTCCAAATGAGATACATTTCCGGCGGTGTCACTCATATTTTGAGTCTCCAATCAAACATTTTTTGCTTCAATCTTGTCATAATCATAAGGGCCGTTAACCGCATCCGGAACCTTGTCAAAATTACCGGTCGGCGGAGGTGAGGTCATCTGCCATTCAAAAGTCAGTGCCAACCACGGGTTGCTGCCAGCAGGTTTACCTTTGAAAACAGCGTGCACCAGATAAACACCCATAATTACAAAGCCTAATGCCATGACCAACGAGCCTACCGATGAAAATCCGTGGAGTCCCTGATATAAATCAGGATAAGTATAGTAGCGGCGGGGCATACCGTGGTTACCCAGAATAAACTGGGTAAAGAAAGTCATATTAAAGCCAACAAAAATTAATATTGCACAAATCCTTGCCCAGAATTCGCTATACATTCTTCCCCACATTTTGGGCCACCAATAATGAATACCGGCCAAAATTGCCATTACTGTTCCACCCACCATCACATAATGGAAATGTGCAACAATGAAATAAGTATCATGCAAATGAATGTCTACTGAAAGAGCACCCAGGAAAATTCCGGTTAAGCCGCCAATACTGAAGAGGAACAAGAATGAAAGGACATAAAGCATTGGGGCTCGCAAATCAATTGAGCCTCTATACATTGTCGCCAGCCAGTTAAAGATTTTTATGCCGGATGGAATCCCGACAAAGAAAGTCAAAAATGCGAAGACCATCGATGAGTACTCGGACTGTCCGCTAAGAAACATATGATGTCCCCAGACCAGAAAACTCATGAAGGCTATACCCAAACTGGAGAAGGCAATTGCTTTGTAGCCAAAAATCTTTTTGTGGCACATAGCCGAAATAACTTCCGAGATAATTCCCATACCGGGAAGAATCATAATATATACGGCCGGATGAGAATAAAACCAGAAGAAGTGCTGGAACAGTACCGGGTCACCCCCCATGGCCGGATCAAAAATGCCAATCCCGGCTGTTCTTTCTACTATTAATAGTAGCAAAGTAATTGCAAGTATCGGAGTTGCCAATACCTGAAGAATGGCAGTGGCATAAAGAGACCAGACAAAAAGAGGCATCTTAAACCAGGTCATACCCGGAGCTCTCAATTTATGAATGGTTACAATGAAATTTAGTCCGGTCAATATTGATGAGAAGCCCAGAACAAATACGCCAAAGACCATCGGTATGACGTGGGTTGACGTTTTTACCGAATATGGTGAGTAGAATGTCCATCCGGTATCCACACCGCCTGATACAATTGCATAAACTGCAAAACAGGCCCCAAAAATATAAATGTACCAGCTGGCCAGATTAAGCCTTGGAAAGGCTACATCTTTTGCCCCAATCATTAATGGCATGACAAAGTTACCCAAGGCCGCGGGTATCGAAGGAATAATGAACAAGAAAATCATGATGGCACCGTGGAGAGTAAAAAACTGGTTATACATCTCCGCCCCCATAAATACTCTTTCCGGAGAAAAAAGCTCTAATCTTAATCCAATTGCAAAGATTCCTCCCAAAATGAAAGCCGTTGAAATAGAGTAAAAATAAAGCAGACCAATCCGTTTATGGTCAAAAGTTAAGAACCAGGATTTCCAACCTTTTTTCTCATTTAAAAAATCCTTAACCTTATGACACCAAGGACATGTCTTCGTTGAATAAACTTTAACTTTGTGTTCTGCCATTTTAATTTACCTCCAGTCTTGTTTTTTATTCATTATTTATTTAAATCTTTTGGAAATGAAGTTTCCAAGAGATGCTAAAAAGCGAAGCTTTTTGCATCCCAGAAAATCGCAATTGCGATTTTCGCTGGATACCAGAAATCGCTTTGCAATTTCTTAGTATCTTTTGATATAAAGTAGGGTCATATTTAATATTAATATTGTGTT